>NZ_JAAAHR010000082.1:0-38205 GCF_009908215.1 Nonomuraea sp. K271
CTCGACGGCCCTGGCGGTGCGGGAGCTCAAGGAGTCGTTGCCGCGGTGGCTGGGGCCTGGGCTGGCGGGATATGTGTCGGTGGACGGCCGGCCACGGGCTTCGAGGGACGTCCCGGCGTACGTGGACCTGCTGACGCGCATCCATCCGGTCGGGTCGGCCGGGCACTGCGCGGAGACCCTGCTGCGCACGGCGGAGCAGACCGGGATCGAGCACTTCATCCTGATGGTCGAGGGCCTGGGGGACCATCGGCGCACGCTGGAGAACATCAGGCGCTTCGGCGCCGAGGTGCTGCCGCTGCTGCCCCGGTGACCCGGCGGGCTGCCGGGTCACCGGGAGGGATCAGCAGTCCACCAGCTCCGGTTTCTGGTTGAGGATCTGGGCTCGCGGAGTGACGAACTCGTGCAGGGCCTTCGTGGCCGTCGGGTCGAAGACGGCGACCCGGTGGCAGTTCTGGAAGGCCAGGCGGACCCCGAAGTGGCGCTCCAGCGCACCGCGCATCGCGTCGCTCGCCAGGCAGCGCAGGAGCTGGCCGCGGGCCTCCTCGGACGGCGGTGGCACCGTGTTGTCCTCGAACTCGGCCCCGGTCTGCTCGCGCCGGCTCGCCAGGTCGCTTATCAGCGACCACGCGTACGGCAGCGAGTCGCGGACGCACGCGACGAAGGCCGCGTCGTCCACGTCACCGGCCCTGGCCTGGTCGAGCAGATCGTTCGGAACGGTCAGCGACATGCTGTCTCCTCTCGAAACGGGTCAAATGTGACGCTAGGCGGGGATGGGGAGAGCCTCCAGATGCCTGGAGGGGGACAGTCGCGTGATCAGGGCCCGTAGACGAAGCCCGGGTCTATCTGCTCGGCAAGGTCGGTGCCGGTGCGCTCGTTGCCCCACGCGCGGGCGTTGCGCAGGTGGAACTCCACGGTCTGCCGGCCGAAGCGCTCCCAGTCTTTCTCCTGCTCGTCCAGGGTCTTGCGGAGGAGGGAGAGCGCGTCGGCGTTGCCCGGCTCAAGGTCGTCGAGCGTGAAGTGGCGGCCCTGCTCCATGGCCCGGACGGCGGCCGAGTGCTCCATCCAGGTGAGCAGATCGTCACCCACGTGCTCGCGCAGGAAGTCGACGTCGGACTCGCCGTGCACCTTGTTGCCGACCACGGCGAGCGACACGTCGTACTGGGCGGCATGGTCGCGGTATTGCCGGTAGACGCTCACGCCCTGCATGGTCGGCTCGGCCACGAGGAACGTCAGGTCGAACCGGGTGAACAGGCCGGAGGCGAAGGAGTCGGCGCCGGCCGTCATGTCGACCACCACGTAGGAGCCGGCCCCGTCGACCAGGTGGTTGAGCAGCAGCTCGACCGCGCCGACCTTCGAGTGGTAGCAGGCCACGCCGAGGTCGTCCTCACTGAACGGGCCGGTCGCCAGCAGGCGCAGGCCGTCGGGCGTGGTGAGCCCGAGCGGGTCGGTGGCGAGGTCGTCGAAGCTCAGCAGTGTGGAGCCGCGACCGGGCGGGGTGGTCTTGAGCATGGCCTCCGCCGAGGGGATGCGCGGGTTGGAGCCGCGCAGGCGCTCCTTGATCTCGGTGAGGTGTGCGCCGAGCGGCTCCGGCTGCCGGTCGAGGCCGAGCACGAGGGCGAGGTGCTGGTTGATGTCGGCGTCGATGGCGACCACGGGCCGGCCCTGGCTCGCCACGTGCCTCGCGAACAGCGCCGACATCGTGGTCTTGCCGCTGCCGCCCTTTCCGACGAACGCCACTCTCACGGCGCCTCCTTGTGGGGATGAAAATCGTTACCGTTTCTGTCGGGCACCATCATGCCACACTCGGCGCATGCGAGACGAAGAATTGGCGCGCGCCGTCCACCTGCGTGAGGAAGGTCAGGGAGAGGAGGCCCGGCGGCTCCTCGTCGACCTGGCCCGGCGGCATCCCGATGATGCCGAGGTGTCCTACCAGGCGGCCTGGGCGCACGACGCGCTCGGCCTCGAGGCCGAGGCGGTGCCCTACTACGAGCGCGCGCTGGCGGGCGAAGGGCTGAGCGAGGCCGACCGGCTGGGCGCCTTCACGGGGTACGGCAGCACGCTGCGGGTGCTCGGCAGGCACGCCGAGGCGCTGGAGACGTTCGAACGAGGGTTGAAGGAGTTCCCCGGCGACGGGGCGCTGCGCACGTTCTCGGCGATGGCGCTGCACAACGCCGGGCGCTGCGCCGAGGCGGTCACGACCCTGCTCAAGGTGGTCGCCGAGTCCGACCAGGCCGGCGGGTACGACCGCGCCATCGCCTACTACGCCGACCACCTGGACGAGAGGGTCTAACCGCAGGCGGCGTCGAGGTTGATCGGGTTGTCCGGCTTCTGCGTCGTGGCCGGCTGCTCGCGCGTGGGCACGGTCTTGGTGGACGGGCGGTCCCTCAGGGAGTCGGAGACCGTGTCGCGGATCAGGCCCCAGTCGGGGTTCGCCGTGTCGATCAGCGGCGGCACGAAGCTGAGACTGCGGACCTTGGCGCTCTTCACCTTCTGCGACAACTCCACGACCGCCGGCAGCACGTCCCGGGGCAGGTCGGTGGAGATCGTACGCTTGGCGGCCGTGGCCAGCCGCTCGAAACTGTTGATCACGGTCATCGGCTCCGCCTGCTTGACGACCGCGTTGAGCAGGCACTTCTGCCGTCCCATGCGAACATAGTCATCGCTGTCGGTGCGCGAGCGGCCGTACCACAGGGCCTCCTCGCCGGAGAGCTTGCGCGTCCCCGGCGGAAGCAGGCCCTCGCGGTTGCGGCCGTACACGATGGGGTCCTTGATGGTGACGCGTACGCCGCCCATGGCGTCGACGAGCTCCGCGAAGCCCTTCATGTCGACCAGCACGTGATACTGCACAGGAATGCCGAGGATGCCGCCGATCGTCTCCTTGAGCAGGGCGGGGCCGCGCCGGCCCTTCGGCACGCCCGGCACCATGTCCGGGTGGTCCTCCGCGTACTGGAAGATCTCGTTGAGCAGGCCCGGCGTGTCGGTGCCCGCGCCGGTGAAGCCGAACGGGAACCGCGACCTGGCCGGGCCGTGGGGGAGCGGCACCCTCTGCAGGTTGCGGGGCAGGCCGAACAGCGTGGTCGCGCCCGTCGCGGTGTCCACGCTGGCCACGGTCATGCTGTCGGTGCGCACGCCGGGCCTACCGGGCGCCGAGTCGCCGCCCAGGAGCAGGAACTGCACACGTTCCGCGCCGTTCCACGGATCGTGGGCCATGATGGGCGTGCTGTCGGCGCTCGACGGGAACAACGTGTTCACGACGTCCCGCGACAGGTAGGCGATCCTGGTGGCGTAGGCGGTGGGGGCCAGGATGAGAGCGCAGAGCGCGACGGTCAGCGTCGTGGTCAGGAAACGGCCGATCCGGTCGGAGCGCGGGGGGCGTACGAGCACGAACGACCAGACGATCACGCCGGTCCAGGCCAGGGCGATCGCCACCAGCGCTACGGTGAGCACGGTCAGCCAGCGCGGCTGGACGGCCAGGGACAGGAGGTTGGCGCTGTACGCGGTGACCACGGTGAGCACACCGGCCAGCATCAGCACGTACGCCACCATGAGGGCCAGGCCGGACCGGCGACGTTCGACCGCCAGGTGCGCCACGCCCCACAACATGGCCGCCCCCATGGTCAGCGCGATGCTCGCTCCCAGGCCAAACCCTCGTTCTCTCCCTGTCATGCCTGGTCAAACCCCCAATGCGTGCCCATCCAAGCCACCCTAGTTATGCGTGATGTGCTGGTGACGGTGCGCCAGGGCATGGTTCGGTCAATTCCCGGTCAAGACAAGCTTGAGATATAACGTGAATGTGGGCAAGCGGCACGGTAGTTACGGGTTCGACGCACCCTGGGCGCTGGCGGGGTTACTCCTCGGAGTGATCACGCTCGCGGTGCTCACGGCGGTGTCGTTCACGTTCGACGTCCCGGAGGCGGGGGTCGCCTTCCTGCTCGGCGGCACGTACACGCTGGCCAGCGCGGGCAGCCACCTCTACACGACGCGGCGCGGCAAGCGGGCCGTCTGGGCGGCGGAGCTGGATCGGCTGGAGGGCGGCGAACGCCTGCTGGATCTCGGCTGCGGACGCGGCGCCGTGCTCACGCTGGCCGCGGAACGGCTGCCGGAGGGCCACGCGACCGGCCTCGACCAGCACGCCAGGGAAGCGCCGCGAGCGAGCGCGAACGCCGAGCGGGAAGGAGTCGCCGACCGGGTGTCGCTGGTGGTGGGCGACCTGCGTGACCTGCCGTTCGAGAACGACGCGTTCGACGTGGTCGTCTCCGACCAGGCATTCCACACCATCGCCCGCCGCCAAGGCCGCGAGCAGGCCGTACGCGAGGCGCTGCGGGTGCTGCGGCCCGGCGGCCTCATCCTGATCGCCGACCCGCACCACACCCGGGCGTACGAGGACACGCTGCGCTCCCTCGGCGTCGTCGACGTGCGGCGGCGCGACGCCGGCTGGCGATTCTGGTACGGCGGGCCGTGGTCCCGCACGGAGATCCTCGAGGCCAGAAGCCCTGTCGCATAGGGAGAACGTTTGCCGCTCGCTCGGCGGGTATCGAAATGGCCTTATGAGCGACGTGGAGACCGGCACGATAACCACGAAGGTGCCCGCACGGCTGGACCGGCTGCCGTGGTCACGCTGGCACTGGATGATCGTCATCGGCCTGGGCACCGTGTGGATCCTCGACGGGCTCGAGGTCACCATCGTCGGTAACCTCTCCGCGCAGCTGGCCAAGCCCGGAAGCGGCCTGGACATCAGCCAGGCCCAGGTGGCGGGCACGGCTGCGGCGCTCTATGTGGCGGGGGCCTGCTCGGGCGCGCTGTTCTTCGGCTGGCTGACCGACAGGTTCGGCCGCAAGAAGTTGTTCATCATCACGCTGCTGGTCTATCTGGCGGCGACGCTGCTGACCGCGTTCTCGTTCAGCGTGTGGTGGTTCTTCCTGTTCAGGTTCGTGACGGGATTCGGCATCGGAGGCGAGTACGCGGCCATCAACTCGGCCATCGACGAGCTCATCCCGAGCCGGCACCGCGGGCGCATCGACATCATCATCAACGGCAGCTACTGGCTCGGCGCGGCCGGCGGCGCGCTGCTGACCGTGCCCCTGCTGAACGACCTGCCGGTGAACATCGGCTGGCGGGTCGCGTTCGGGCTGGGCGTGGTGCTGGGCCTGGCGATCCTGCTCGTACGCCGGAACGTGCCGGAGAGCCCGCGCTGGTTGTTCATCCACGGCAGGGGCGACGAGGCCGAGAAGATCGTCGAGGACGTCGAGCAGCAGATCGACGAGGACCTGCCGCAGCCGTCGCAGTCGATGACCATCCACCAGCGCAAGTCCATCGGGTTCGTACGCATCGCGCACACCATGGTCGCCCTCTATCCCAAGCGGACCGTGCTCGGCCTGTCACTCTTCGTCGGGCAGGCGTTCCTCTACAACGCCATCACCTTCGGGTACGCCCAGATCCTGTCCACCTTCTTCGGCATCACCACGAACACCGGCTACTACTTCGCCGTGATCGCGGTCGGCAACTTCCTCGGCCCGCTGCTGCTCGGCCACCTCTTCGACACCGTGGGCAGGATTCCGATGATCTCGGCGACGTACATCGGGTCGGGGTTGCTGCTGCTCGGCACCGCCTGGCTGTTCAACCAGGGGGCGCTGACCGCGGTCACGCTGACCGCCTGCTGGTCGGTGGTGCTCTTCGTGGCCTCGGCGGGGGCGAGTTCGGCGTACCTGACGGTCAGCGAGATCTTCCCGATGGAGACCAGGGCGATGGCGATCGCGTTCTTCTTCGCGGTCGGTACGGCTTGCGGCGGCATCGCCGGGCCGCTGGTCTTCGCCAACCTGGTGGAGAGCGGCGTGCCGGGGGACACGGCGCTCGCGTTCAGCATCGGCGCGCTGGTGATGATCGCCGGAGGGCTGGTCGAGTTGTTCCTGGGGGTCAAGGCCGAGCGCAAGGGGCTGGAGGCCATCGCGGCGCCGCTCTCCGCGGCCGACGTCACCGAAGCGGCCTGAAAGCGAACATCCTGCTAGGAAGTTGTGCCTGACACGGTGTGAGGCTGTATGCCTGATGTGCCGACTGTCAGGGAGGAAACATCGTGGCCATGACCGAGCGGGTCGATGAGGTCCTGCGAGCGGGCAAGGCGCCCCACTTCCACGGGCTCGTGGTGATGCGAGGCGGGGAGGTCGTTCTCGAACGTTACGGAGCCGGACGGGACCACCGGCTCGGCGAGGACCTGGGGCACGTCGTGTTCGACCGGGACACCCTGCACGACCTGCGGTCGGTGTCCAAGAGCGTCGTAGGACTGCTGTACGGGATCGCGCTGGGCGAGGGGCTGGTGCCGGAGCCCGGTGAAGGGCTGGTGCGACAGTTCCCCGAATATCCGGATCTGGTGGCCGATCCCGGGCGGGCGCACCTCACCATCGAACACGCGCTCACCATGACGCTCGGCCTCGAATGGAACGAGGACGCCCCCTACACGTCCCCGGCCAACAGCGAGATCGCCATGGAGCTCGCGCCCGACCGGCACCGCTTCGTGCTGGAGCGGCCCGTCGTCGAGGAGGCGGGGAAGCGGTGGGCGTACTGCGGGGGAGCGACGGCGCTGCTCGGGGCCGTCATCGCGCGCGGCGTGGGCCGGCCGCTGACCGAGTACGCCGAGAGCGCGCTGTTCCGGCCGCTCGGGATCGGCGACTTCGGCTGGACCAAGGGCGACGACGGGATCGAGTCGGCCGCGGCGGGGCTGCGGCTGCGCCCGCTCGACCTGGCGGCGGTCGGGCGGCTGGTGCTCGACGGCGGCCGTGACATCGTGCCCGGCGAGTGGATCACGCGGATGCTCACGCCCCGCATGGTGATAGAGGACGAGTTCCGGTACGGCTACCAGTGGTACATCGGCACCGGCGAACGCCGCCTGTACGAGGGCATCGGCAACGGGGGCCAGCGGCTGCTCGTGGCACCCGGCGAGGACCTGGTGGTGGCGGTGACGGCCGGCGAGTACGACGCGGGCATGGACAGCGCCGGCGCCTTGCTGGACGCCGTACTCGACAGGTGACGATCCGGGCGGCGGGTCAGAGCGGCAGGCGGGCGGCGGCCGTGCGGAAGGCGGAGACGGCGGCCAGGACCGCCGGGTGTTCGCCGTACCCCTTTCTGAAGGCGGCCAGCGTGCGGCGGCGCAGCGGCAGGCGGGTGAGTGGTACGTCGGCCGGTGGGTTGATCGCCGCCAGGTGGGGCACGAGCGCCACCCCCTGGCCGGCCGCCGCGAAGGCGAGCACGGTGTCGAAGTCGTCGATGTGGTGGCGCACCGAGGGCTCGAACCCGGCCGCCTGGCAGGCCCTGATCGCCATCGTGTGGCAGAGGGTGCCCGGTTTGTTGGTGATCCAGGCGTCGGCGCGGGCGGCGGCGACCGAGGGGCGGTCGGTGAGGTAGATCGGCTCGCTGAACAGCGGCTCGGTCTCGATGGACGCGTCCGTGACCGGCGGCACGGAGTCGTATTCGTGCACGAGCGCCACGTCCAGCTCGCCCGCCCGCAGTGCCGCCGAGACGTCGGCGGGGTCGATCTCCGCGACCATGGGCTGGAGCCCAGGGTGTGCGCCGGTCAGCGCGGTGAGCGCGGGAGGCAGCAGCACTCTGGCCGCGGTGGGGAACGCGCCGACGCGCAGCGGCCCCGAGGGTCCGCCACGGGTGGCGGCGAGCGCGGCGGACGCGCGTTCGAGCTGTTCGAGCACCGCTTGGGCGTGTTCGACGAGCAGGTGGCCGGCGGCCGTCAGCGTCACGGTGCGGCCGGTGCGTTCGAGCAGCGGCACGCCCGCCTCCCGCTCCAGCGCGGCGAGCTGCTGGGAGACGGCGGAGGGCGTGAACGTCACGGCCTGTGCCACAGCGGCGATCGTGCCGCGCCTGGCGAGCTCGCGGAGCAGGAGCAGCTTGCGCGGGTCGAGCATAAGGTCAGCTTAACGTCTGGCCAAGAAATCAGTGCTGGACCTAACGGGTTCGCGCGCGGCACGCTCGAAGCATGCTGAGAGGAATCCACGTACCGCTGATCACCCCGTTCACCTCCTCGGGAGAGGTGGCGGCGGACGCGGGGGAGAAGCTCGCGGGCCACGTGCTCGACCAGGGCGCCGCCGGCCTGGTCGCGCTGGGCACCACCGGCGAGGTGGCCGCGCTCGATCCGGAGGAGCGGGCGCTGGTGATCGAGGTATGCGCGCGGGTCTGCGCGGAGCGCCAGGCGCTGCTGACGGTCGGGGTGACGGGCAACGACACCCGGTCCACGGCCAGGGCGCTGCGGCAGTTGCCCGAGGGGGTGGGGGCGGCGCTGGTGACCGTCCCCTCCTTCCTGCGGCCGGGGGAGCGCGGCGTGGTCGCGCACTTCGAGGCGCTGGTGGAGGAGACGCCGGTGCCGCTGGTGATCTACCACATCCCCTACAGGACCGGGCAGGCGGTCGGAGCCGCCACGCTGCGCCGCCTGGGCGCGCATCCGATGGTGGCGGGCGTGAAGTACGCGGCAGGCCTGGACCAGGACGCCGTGGCCCTGCTCGGCGACCTGCCCGCGGGGTTCGAGGTGCTCGGCGGCGACGACGCGTTCATCTCGCCGCTGCTGGCGCTGGGCGCGGCCGGTGGGATCCTCGCCTCCGCGCACCTGGAGACCGCGCGCTTCACCGAACTGGCCGACGCCTGGCACGCCGGCGACGTCACCCGGGCGAGGACGCTCGGGCACCGGCTGGCCCGGCTCTCCGCGGCGCTCTTCGCCGAGCCCAACCCGACGGTGCTCAAGGGCGTGCTGCACGCCCAGGGCCTGATCCCCACCCCGGACGTACGGCTGCCGCTCGTGCCCGCGAGCGACGCGACGGTGTCACAGGCACGCCTCGTAGCGGCACAGCCAGGCGAGTGACCTTCCCACGGCGGGCCGCCGGCGTACGCGAGCGACCCGCCACGGCCGCGCGTCAGCGCTCGGACTCCCTGATGGCCGTGCCGACCTCGCCGACGCGGTCGGCCAGCAGCCCGATCGCGCCGACGGCTCTGGTCATCGGGTCGTCCTCGGATCCTCCGAGCGCCTTGGCCCTGAGGTAGGCGGCCTTGATCGCCGCCCAGCGTTCGGCCTGGACGGGGGTCAGCCGGCCACGCAGCTCGGCCAGCTTGAGCAGGTTCGCCTCGGCGTCCGAGGCCAACGTCTGCGCCTCGCCCAGATAGTGGTCGTCGATCAGCGCTTCGAGCTCGTCGTCGTTCATCGCGGGCACGATGCGTTCGGCCAGCTTGTTCATGTTCCGGTACGACCCCTGCAGCCGGTACGGAGGCTCGGTGCGGGCGGCGTCGGACTGGGCTGCCGAGGCGATGTAGGCCCGGTTGCCGGCCAGGATGACCTCCTGCACCCGCACCAGCTTGGACAACACGCTGAGGATCTGGTCCAGCTCCGGCTTGGTGTAGGGATGACCGAGCTGGTCCGGCCGTACCGTCGTGTCGCCCTTGGCCAGCCGCACCAGCAACTCCACGTCGGCGCGGTCGCGGCCGGCGAGCGGCGCGAGCACAGGGTTGGAGGTGAGGGCGTTGTCGATGTAGCTCAGCGCGAACAGGTCCTCCCTGCCGGACAGCACGTCGCCCAGGTTCCACACGTCGGCCCGGTTGGCCAGCATGTCGGGGATGCGGAAGCGCTGCCCCGACTCGGTGTACGGGTTGCCCGCCATGCACACGGCGAACCGTTTGCCGCGCATGTCGTACGTGCGGGTGCGGCCGTGCCACACGCCCTCGATGCGGCGCTGGGCGTCGCACAGCGAGATGAACTTCTGCAGCAGCTCCGGCGAGGTGTGCTGGATGTCGTCCAGGTAGAGCAGCGTGTTGTTGCCCGTCTCCAGCGCGAACGAGATCTTCTCCACCTCCTGCCTGGACGTGGCGTCGGGCGCGTCGGCCGGGTCGAGCGAGGTGACGTCGTGGCCCAGCGCCGGGCCGTTGACCTTGACGAAGACCAGGCCGAGCCGGCTGGCCACGTACTCCATGAGGGTGGTCTTGCCGTAGCCGGGCGGCGAGATGAGCAGCAGCAGGCCCATCTGGTCGGTGCGTTTGCCCGCGCCGGTCGCGCCGAGCTGCTTGGCCAGGTTGTCGCCGATCAGCGGCAGGTACACCTCGTCCAGCAGGCGGTTGCGGACGAAGGCGCTCATGACCTTGGGACGGTACTCGTCCAGGCGCAGCCGCCGCCGTTCCGCCTCGACCAGCTCGCTCCTGCGGCGCTGGAAGGCGCGGTAGGCGGGGACCCGCTCCCGCCTGAACCTGCGCGTCCTGGTGAGCAGCTCGTCGAGCCTGATCTCCAGCGTGCGGCCGGCGATGCGGGGGTGGGACCCGAGCAGGCCGTCCACGGTCTCGGTCGTGGCGGCGCTGGAGTCGTGGCGGGGCAGGTCGCACAGTTGCACGGCGATGGCCTCGACGACCTCGGGGCCCTCGCGGAAAGCGGAGATCCACGCCTGCGCCAGCTGGAGGCGTTCGGGCAATGCGACCGCCTTGAGGTCCTCCTCGAACTCGCGCACCTTGGCGGGGCCCAGCTCGTGGCGGAACGCGTCCAGCAGGTCGCGCGCACCCTTGCTGGTGACGAACCCGGCGGGGTGGCCGCCCAGCTCCTCGACCAGGTATTCGCCGGCCAGGCCCGCGTCCGGCGCGACGTCCGTACGCAGACCGGTCATGAACTCCGCGATGGCGGCGCCCAGCTCGGCGGCCAGCGCACCGAGGGCGGAGGCGTCGCCGAAGACCGTGCGCGCCCGCACCAGCGACAGCGCCCGGGTGGCGCATGTTTTACGTGAAACCTCGTCCAGCCCGAACACCCAGAACAGCTGGGCGGCCGCGCGGACCTCGGCCGGGTAGCGCAGCAGCCCGGCCCCCTCCCACAGCCGTACGAGCGCGTCGAGGATGATCGTGGCGTCGTGGTCGTGCACGCCCCGCTCGTAGCCTTCGTCGTAACGTGACTCGGCGGCCTGCCGGACCAGGTCGGCCAGGGGCTTGCCGGGCGTGACCGAGTCGAGCAGCGAGGCGGCCAGGTGCTCGGCCCGGTAGACGTCGGGCGTCTCCGAGACCAGCAGCTGGTCCCAGAAGGGCCAGGTGTCGGCGAACGACTCGGGCACGGGCGCGCGGTAGTCGGTGCCCGTGATGGCGAAGTACATGGAGGTGCGCTCGTCGTCGCCCTCCACGTGCGGCACCAGCGTCAGGTCGATCGGCTGGGTGTTGACGGCGAACCGGTGGTGGCCGAGGCGCAGCGTCTCGCCGCCGTCCGCGAACAGGTCCAGGCGGTCCCGCAGCGAACGCGCGGCCTCCTGCTGCGCGGACTTGACCCGCCCGTCCAGCTCCTCCGCGCGTACGGCGTCGCCGAGCGCGCGCAGCTCGCCGGCGGCCGAGCGGACCTTGGCCACCATCGGGTCGGTCGCGAAGTAGGTGTTCACCTCGTCGAGCGACGACAGCGACCCGATGCGGCGGGTGACGCTGGCGAGGACCCGCTCGGCGGAGCCGAAGATGCGGTCGGCGCGGCGGGCCAGCTCGTCGAGCTGGGTCTGCTTGCGGGACGAGAACGCCTCGTAGACGTCGTCCCGCTTGGCCGACAACTGCGCGGCGAAGTCGTCGAACTCGCCGAAGCGCGACTCCAGGTTCTCCAGCTGCAACATCAGCCGGCCGAGCTGCTCGTCGCACTTCGCGGGGGTGTCGGCGATCGCCAGCCCGCCCGTGATGGCCTGCCCCAGCAGGGCGAACTCGGCGGCGAACGCGGCCCGCCCCTCGGCCCCGAGCAGCTCACGGCGGCGGCCGTCCAGGACGGCCCTGGCGCGGTTGACGCCGCCGAGCACCTCGGCGATGCGGCCCAGGATGGACGTGCGCACGGTGGCGTCGGCGATCTCCAGCGAGCCGACGACCTCCGTCACCACCTCCAGCCCCTCCGACTGCTCGGCCAGCCGCTCGGCGACCGGTTCCGCCTCGGCGGCTGTGGTGATCGCGGCGGCTTCGGCGGCCAGCCGCTCGACGGCGGCGTGGTAGCCGGTGAACGCGTCCGCGCCCTCCAGGAACGCGACCGCCCGCCGGCCCACCGAGTCCAACTCCTCCGACACCGACGCGGCCAGGTCGTCGAGCGCGGCCAGATCGACGTGGCGGACCTCGCGCAGCGTCACCAGGTGGCCCTGGGCCCTGCGCAACGTGGCCAGCAGGCTCACCCAGGCGTCGGCGGTGACCGGGTCGTCGGCCTGGGCGCGGCGTAGCAGGCGGGTGGTCTCCTCCGTCGCCGCGGTGAGCGTGCGCTCGGCCTGCCTGGTGAGCTGCTCGACGTTCTCGTACTCGTCGAGCACCTGCTCGGCGGTGGCGCGTACGTCGGACAGCGGGCCGCGCAGGCCGTGGTCGCCGAGCCAGTGGTAGGAGTCGAACGCCCGCGTGCACGCGGCGATCAGGCCCTCGAACGTCCCCGCGGACGGCGCCATCTCCTCGACCATGCGCGACACGGACAGGCAGTCGGAGATGCCGCGTACCAGCTCGGCGTTGCCGATGCGCTCCAGCGGGCCGGTGCCCGCGGGCTGGGCGGCGGCGTAGGTGTCGGAGACGTACGGGGTCTGCCAGACCTGCATCGGGTGGACCCGGGTCGGCTCCTCGGAGGTGGCGCGGAAGACCACCATCGTGCCGTCCTCGAACAACGAGTAGCCGTGGCAGACGAGGGGCGTGGCCACCTCTTTTCTGATCACGTTGTACGGCAGCAGCAGTGAGCGCCCGTCGCCCCTGGCGTGGAAGACGTACAGGACGTCCTCGCCGTTGGGGGAGCGGACCACCCGCTCGAACTCCAGGTCGGTCACGTCCGTGTCGAACGTCTTGCTGACCCCGGTCGCCAGGTAGTAGCCGCCGGGGAAGATCAGCCCCTGGTCCTCGGGCAGCCGCCGGCAGGCCTGCCCGATGCCGTCGAGCCGCACGACGGACTTGGTGCGCACGTTGAAGACCAGGTGCCGCCAGTCGGTCTCCTTGTACGGCTTGATCCGCATGAGGATGAGCGGCCCCACCCTGGCGTACTCGACGTCGGCGTCCGCGAGGCTCTGCAGGGGTTCGGCGACCGGCTCGGAGTAGACGCCGGCGCCGGTCTCCGTGTTGTCCTCGACCTTGATGGTGAGGTCCCCGCCGACGGTCTCGACGAACACCTCGCCCGCGATGGAGATGTGCGGGTGGCGGCCGAGCACGTGGTCGTCGCGGGTGGTGGGTGTCCACTCGAAGTCGTGGGACGGGGGGAAGACGTGGTCACGCTCACCCCTGTTATCCAGATATTTCGCCACTCCGCCGGTGCTGACCGCCCAGCGCAGCACCCGGAGGTCCCCGGGCCCCGTCCTGAACACCGCCAGCAGCTTGCCCTCCACCCGCCGGAGCTGCTGCAGCCG
Source organism: Nonomuraea sp. K271 (assembly GCF_009908215.1). Classification (NCBI taxonomy): domain Bacteria; kingdom Bacillati; phylum Actinomycetota; class Actinomycetes; order Streptosporangiales; family Streptosporangiaceae; genus Nonomuraea; species Nonomuraea sp. K271. Next base: position 13,335 of record NZ_JAAAHR010000082.1, read on the forward strand.
CGTCTCCTTGTAGTAGCGGTAGAGCTCGGCGAAGTCCTTCCCGAACGCCGGGTCCTCCAGCGTCTCCAGCCTGTCGGCGTCGAACCGGAAGGCGTCGCCGTCCCTGGAGAAGCGGTGCACCGCGAACACGTCGGCCACCGTCGTCTCCGGCTTGAGCCCGATGAAGACGTTGTAGCCGAACAACATCACGTCACCCAGGGAGACGATGTCCCTGGGGACGCAGTTGTGCTCCGTGCGGATTCGCTCGGTGCCCAGCAGGCGCAGCTCCGCGCCGCCGAACACGCGCAGCCGCTCCTGGTTGACCGCCTCGGCCGCCGCCGCGAGGGCCTTGGCCTGGGCCTGGAGCCGGTTCCTGAGGACTTCGTACGTCCCCGCCTCCAGCCCAGGCCCGGCTTCGAGCGTAGTCACAGAGGGTCAGCTCCTCGCCCCGGCGAGCGCGGCCACCGGCGAGTCCGCCACTCCCAGTTGGCGGGCCGTCTCCAGCAGTTCGCCCAGCGCCGACGACTGCGGGCCGCCGTTCTTGATGAGCTGCAGGAGCAGCGCGGACACGGTCAGGTTCTTCAGGTCCTCGGTACGCACGCCGCTCACCACGTCGGCGAGGTCGGCCGCCAGGCTGGCCTCGCCGTTGACGTACGGCCTGGTCAGCGCGCCCGCGATCTCGGAGTGCCCGATGAATCCGTCGACCGCCTTGCCCGCGGTGATCGAGCCGACCACCTTGTCGAAGAACATCGTGTCGCCGCCGACGATGTCGATGTTGGCCTTGGCCAGCCCGGCGGCCAGCACGCTGGCCTGCGACTCGGCCACGTGCCGCGACACGTCGATGTGCTTGAGGCGGATCTCCTTGTCGGCCTCGAGGCGCAGGCGGTACTCCTCGTGCTCCCTGCTGGCGTCGTCCAGCGCGGCCATCGCGGCCGCCTTCTCGGTGAGACCCTCGGCCTCGGCCTTGAGCTTCTCGCCGACCGCGGCGGCGCCGGCCAGCGCCATCGCCTGCTCGCCCTCGGCCTGCGCCTTGAGCCGCTCGCCGTCGACCAGCGCCATGGCCCTGGCGCCGTCGGCCTCGGCCGCCAGCTTCTCCTTCAGCACCAGCGCCTCCGCGCGGCCGACCTTCTCGATGGCCTCGGCGTCGCGCTCCTTGACCTGGACCTGCGCCAGCCCGTCGGCGGCGGACTCGGCCTGCACACCCTCGGCCAGCCGGATCTTGGCCCGCGCGTCCAGCTCGGCGGCCTGCTGCCTGGCCTCGGCGAGCACCAGCTCCTCGCGGGCCTTGAACTTGCTGGCGGCCTCCGCGGCCTCGGCCGCCTTGATGTCCTTGACCAGGTTCTCCTGCGCCTCCGCCTCGGCGGCGATGATCACCTGCTGGCGGGTGCGCTCGGCCTCCTCGACCACGCGCAGCCGCTTGATGCTCTCCTCCTGCTCGGCCACGGTCTTGTCGACCGCGATGCGCTCGCGGATGACCTCGGCGATCGAGCGCTTCTCGGTCTCGACCTCCTTGTCCCTCGCGATCCGCGACAGCTCGGTCTCCCGCTCGCGGGCGATGACCTCCAGCAGACGGTCCTTCTCGATCCGCTCGGACTCGATGGCGATCACGCGCTCGCGGTTCTTCTCGGCGACCGCGATCTCGCGGTGCTGGTTCTCCCGCTGGACGCCGATCTGCTCGTCGGTCTTGATGCCGGCGGCCTGCGCGCGCAGCCGCTCCTCTGCCTGTACGCGGGCGATCTCCGCGTCCTCGCGGGCCTTGACGGTCTCGATCTCGCGGCGCTGCTTGAGCTCGGCGTCGGCCTGGCGGCGCTCCAGTTCGAGGATGGCCTCGCGGGCGTCCACGTTCTGGCGGGTGATCTCCTTCTCCTCGTTGCGCCGGAAGTCGTTCGTCCGCACGTGCTCGATGGCCGTCAGCTCGGTGATCTTGCGGATGCCCTGGGCGTCGAGGATGTTGCTCTTGTCGAGCTGGGCCAGGGAGGTCTGCTCAAGGTAGTCGATGGCGGCGTCTTCGAGGCTGTAGCCGTTGAGGTCCGTGCCGATGAGCCGGATGATCTCGTCGCGGAACTCGTCGCGCTTGGTGTAGAGGTCGACGAAGTCCAGGTGCTTGCCGGCCGTCTTCAGCGCCTCGGAGAACTTCGCGTTGAACAGCTCCTGCAGCGTCTGCTCGTCGCTGGCCCTGGCCGTGCCGATGGCCTGGGCGACCTTGATGACGTCTTCCGTGGTCTTGTTCACGCGGACGAAGAACGTGATCTTGATGTCGGCCCTGATGTTGTCGCGGCAGATCAGGCCCTCGCGGCCGGTGCGATGAATCTCGATTGTTTTCACCGAGATGTCCATGACCTCGGCCTTGTGGACGACGGGCAGGACGATCTTGCCGGTGAACGTCACATCGACTTTGTTGATCTTCGACACGATCAGCGCCTTGCCCTGTTCGACCTTGCGGAAAAGGCGGCCGATGAGGACGAGCAGCCCGATGACAATGATCGCGACTACCGCTATGAGAATGCCGAGCCCCGTAGAGATGACGTCCATCAATGCTCACTTTCGTACGGCATGACCATGAAGAATTCGCCGTCTTTGTCGTAGTCGAAGATGAGGGCGGTGGCGCCGCGGTCCAGGCGGTCCAGCCCGGTCGTGCGCACCTGCACGATCGCGGACGCGCCGTCCGCGGCGCTGACCTCGGCCTGGCCGAAGGCGGGCGTGGCCTCGCCGGTGCGGATCACGCACATCTGGCCGATGAAGTCGGCGCGCGAGGACCGGTCCCCCTCACGGAAGAGCGGGCGCAGTGGAAGCAGCAGGCCACGGGCGGCGAGCCAGCCGCCGGCGAGGGCGACGAACGGTACGGCGACCAGCAGGCCGCCGCTCACCATCTGGCTGCCGGCCAGGCACAACATCCACGTCACCGCGATCAGCAACGACAGCGTGATCCCCGCGGGCACTCCCCCGAGCCCCAGCCAGGCCGCGTCGTCGTCCACCCCGAACAGGCCGGTGATCACGGCCAGCCAATAAAGCACGACCACGATGAGAAGGATGCTGAAAATGACTGTTGGAAAGCTGAATGCGGTGTCTACGAACTCGGTCATCCCACCTCGGCGTGCCCCGTCCCCGTGTGTGTCCAGTCGGACTATATCTACATAAAGACTGAGTAAAAAGAAAAGTTCCCATAACAGTGTGCGACGTGACCTCACGGCAGGGGGTAGATCATGCTGACCCTGTGGGTCACTGCCGGTGCCGCACGGCCTCGGCCACCGCGAGTTGGATGCGCATCCACTCGCTCTCGGCGTGGGTGCCGTCCTCGACCTCCCAGAGGAAGTTCTGCAACACCCGGCCCATCGTCCAGCCCGCCGCCCGCCGGGGGTCGAGGGCGAGCCGGTCGACCATCAGGTCGAAACGCCTGAGCACCGCCCGGGTCACGTCACCCGTCGCGACCACGTCGTCCCAGCGGTTGTCCAGGGCGGGCATCAGGTCGAACCCCGGGTCGCCGGCCAGCGGCTTGGGGTCGATGCTCAGCCACGGCTCCCGCCCGGCCGCCAGCACGTTGTCGTAGTGCAGGTCCCAGTGCAGCAGCCGGTCGCCGGGCTCGTGGACGAGTTCGGCGACCGCCGAGGCGCACCACGTCATCCAGTGGCGGTGGTGCTCGTCCGCCAGTCGCGGGAGCGCCTTGTCCACGTCGTCGAGCATGGCCTGCGCGATGTCGCCGAGCCGGCGCATTCCCTCTGGGGCGGGATGGGCCACCAGGCGGGCCAGCAGGTCGGTGAGGACGCCCAGCGCCTCCATGTCGTCCGGCATGCTGGACAGCGGCCGGTCGGCCGACAGTCGTTCGAGCAGCATGGTGCCGGTCGCCGGGTCGGACTCGAGCAGCAGCACCGACGCGTCACCCGCCCACGTGGCCAGCCCCATGGCCTCGGTGACGTTCTCGTCGGTGACGGGCTGCAGCTTGAGCGCCGCCTCGGTGCCGTCGTCGCGGACGACGGGCAGCACCAGCGACACCACCCCGTGACGGGGCTCGCCGTCGAGCCGCAGCCCCCACTCCTCCAGGTAACGCTCGGCCAGCGCGGGCAGGCCGGCCGACCAGGCGCGGCCGGCCTCTCCGTCGTACTTCACGTGCGAGGCTGTCAGCGCCTCCGGCACCGTGATCCGCATCGGCTCAGTAGTGCCAGGGGAACGGCGACCAGTCGGGTTCGCGCTTCTGCAGGAACGAGTCGCGCCCCTCGGCCGCTTCGTCCGTCATGTACGCCAGTCGCGTGGCCTCGCCCGCGAACACCTGCTGCCCCACCATGCCGTCGTCGATCGCGTTGAAGGCGAACTTGAGCATGCGCTGCGCCGTCGGCGACTTGCCGTTGATCTTCCGGCCCCACTCCAGGGCCGTGGCCTCCAGCTCTTCGTGCGGGACCACGGCGTTGACCATGCCCATGCGGTGGGCGTCGGCCGCGGTGTAGGTGTCGCCGAGGAAGAAGATCTCGCGGGCGAACTTCTGGCCGACCTGCCGCGCCAGGTAGGCCGAGCCGAAACCGCCGTCGAAGCTCGCCACGTCGGCGTCGGTCTGCTTGAACCGGGCGTGCTCCGCGCTCGCCAGTGTGAGATCGGCCACAACGTGCAGGCTGTGGCCGCCGCCCGCGGCCCAGCCGGGCACCACGCAGATCACGACCTTGGGCATGAAGCGGATCAGGCGCTGCACCTCAAGGATGTGCAGGCGCCCGGTGGCCGGCGTGCCGTCGGCGTACTGGTAGCCGTCCTTGCCCCTGATGCGCTGGTCGCCGCCCGAGCAGAAGGCCCAGCCGCCGTCCTTGGGCGACGGGCCGTTGCCGGTGAGCAGTACGCATCCGACGTCGGTGGTCTGCCGGGCGTGATCGAAGGCGCGGTAGAGCTCGTCGACCGTCTGCGGGCGGAAGGCGTTGCGCACTTCGGGCCGGTCGAACGCGATGCGCACGGTGCCCTGGTCGACCGCCCGGTGGTAGGTGATGTCGGTGAACTCGAATCCCTCGACCGCCTGCCACGCCTTGGGATCGAACAGCTCGGAGACCATGCCCGAAGCCTAGCGGATCTGCCCTTTCCGCCCGCATTGTCGGTCGTGAGGCGCCGGCTAGGTGACCTCGGCTCTCAGCTCCGCGAGGAGCTCGCCCTGGTCGGCCAGCATGTCGGTGAGGATGCGCCGGGCGGTGCCGAGCAGGTTGGCGAGCTCTGGAGTGGCCAGCGTGTAGACCACCGTGCTGCCTTCGCGGATGGCGCTCACGATCCCTGCCCGGCGCAGGACCGCGAGCTGTTGTGAGAGGCTCGAAGCCTCGATGTCGATCTGGGCCAGCAGGTCCCTGACGGGGAGTGGCCCTTCCTGGAGCAGCTCCAACACTCGGATGCGAGCGGGGTGGCCGAGCGTTCGGAAGAAGTCGGCCTTGGCCTGATAGACCTCCACGTGCATGTTGCCAGACTAATCGAGTTCAGTTGCATAATTCTTCAAGTCGTAACGTTGTTGGATAGCATGACAGCGGGGACGAGGGGAGTAGCCATGGGCCGAGGAAGAGCCAAGGCGAAGCAGACGAAGGTTGCTCGCCAGCTGAAGTACACCAACCATCACATCGACTACGACCGGCTCCGCCAGGAGCTGGGCGCCGACCCGCGACGAGAGGACTCTCCTACTCAGTCCGAGCAGGAGTCCGAGCGCGGGCGATGACGCGAGTCAGCCTCGCGGGCGCGAGCGTCACGTTCGCCAGCCGCCTGGCCTCCGGCGCCTGATCGGGCGCCGTGAGTTCCAGGCGGCGCAGCACCTCCCGGATGATGACGCGCATCTCCAGGAGCGCCAGCTGCGCTCCGACGCAGAAGCGCCGCCCGCCGCCGAAGGGCATCCAGCCCCTGTTCTGGTGCCCCGCCAGGAACCGCTCCGGGCGAAACTCCCCGGGTTCGGCGAAGGCGGCGGGATCACGGTGCACGAGCGGGATGTACGGTCCCGCGTACCATCCGGCCGGGATCTCGTAGCCGCCCAGCCGGAGCGGTGAGCCGAGCAGCCGCGGCGCCTCGTAGACGACGGGCCGGACGCGCAGCACCTCCTTGACCACCGCGTCGAGGTAGGGATCGTCGTCCGGCAGGCGTTCCAGCACCTCGGGCATCCGCAACATCCGCTCGAACGCCCAGGCCAGGCCCGTCGCCGTCGTCTCGTGGCCGGCGATCAGCAGGGTGATCAGCTCGTCGCGGATCTCCTGGTCGTCCAGCCCGGTGTCGAGCAGCCGGCCGAGCACGTCGGTGCCGCCGGTCGTGCCGCGCCTGCGGCGGATCTCGTCGAACAGGATCGTGTCCACGGCGGTGCGCAGCCGCAGAAATCTCGCGTACGGCGTGATCGGCACCCGCGCGGCGGGGCCGCGCAGCCAGTCGGGCAGCATCGCCACCTGCATGGAACCTCCGGTTCTGATCAGCGCGGGCAGCAGCGCCCGCAGCCTGCTGACGCGCCCGGTGTCGCTGATCCCGAAGACCAGCCGGATGATGATCTCCAGTGTGATCTCCTGCATGCGGTCGCGCAACGCGAAGGGCCTGCCCAGCGGCCACGTCGCGATCTTCTCCGCCGCGATCGCGGCGATCTCGTCGTGGTAGCCGGCGACCTGCTTGGCGCGCAGCGGCGGGTTGAGCGTCTTGCGGTGCCGCCACCACGATTCGCCGTCGAGCGTGAGCACGGAGTGCGCGCCGACCAGGTGCTGGAGGAAGTCGCGCCGCGCGGCGCCGGCCTGCCCGCCGTCCTGGTCGGTCCGGTAGACCTGCTCGGCCAGCTCCGCGGTCGTCACGTAGACCTCCGGGGGGAAGCCGGCGTACCGGACGGTGAAGATCGGGCCGTACCTGCGGTGGTAGGCCTCGAACGCGCCCGGCGCCGCGGCCATGAAACGCGCGGTCTGCACCAGCGCGGGAAGTCTCGGTCCCGGTGGGATCATCGATCGCCTCCATGTGGATATACGTACGTCATACACGCTTGTATATATGGATACCATGAACGACGTGGCGCGAACAGAGACCGGTGGATACCGGGAAAGACTGCTGGCGGGAGCCGTGAGCTGCCTGCAGGAGAAGGGCTACGCCCGCACGACCGCACGAGACCTGGTCGCCGCGTCAGGCACCAACCTGGCCTCCATCGGCTACCACTTCGGCGGCAAGGACGCGCTGCTCAACGAGGCCATCGCCGAGATCTTCGAGCAGTGGACGCAGCGGGTCGAGAGGTCCCTGTTCGGCGCGGACCTCGGCACCGGCCGCGAGATGCTCGAACGCGCCATGAGGGAGCTGATCGACGTCTTCGGGGAGCTCCGGCCGCAGCTCGTGCTCCTCGTCGAGGGTTACCCGGCGGCGCTGCGCGCGCCCGTGCTGCGGGACAAACTTGCCCAGGCCTACGCGCGGGCCCGCACCGCCGGGGCCGGCATGATGCGCAGGGCCGCCGCCGAACTGGGGGTCGAGCTGCCCATGGACCCCGAGGTGTTCGTGTCGGTGGTGGTGGCGATCGCGGACGGGCTGATGCTCCAGTGGCTGCTCGACCCGTCGGCCACCCCCGACGCCCACCAGGTCGTCGAGGCCCTCGCCGCCATCTCCGCCATCGTCACCTGACCCCCGCTCGCGCCGGTCGCGGTGGTTCAGGCGGCGCAGGAGTCGTGGGTGGCGTCGAAGCCCTTGATGCTCTCGTGGTCGTCGCCACGCAGGGGTTTCACGCCCTTCCAGTCGTCGCCGATCACCAGCACCAGCCGGTTGGTCCTGGCCGCCGGCACGTGCCTGGGGGTGGCCGTCACGAGGTCGCGGGAGAGGGTCGGTACGCGGGTCCCGCCGTTCGGGCCGTAGAGGATCGCGGTCTTCGCCTGCGGTTTGCGGGCCGTGTCGCCGATCTTGGAGATGTGGTAGCCGCGCTGCTCAAGGGCGGCGGCCACCTCCTTGGCCAGCCCGCTGCGCCAGGTGCCGTTGCGGAGCTCCACCTGCACCTTCGACCGGGCCACCTTGGCCTGCCCGCCCTTGACGCCCTCGACGCTTTCGTCCTTCGCCACGACCTGGAACAGCCGGTCGGCCTGCGGCTGCACCCATTCGACCCGGCCGGGCTGGGTGAGGGAGTAGTGCCACGGGGTGGTGACGAAACGGATGCGTCCGGCGTCCAGCCCGCGCAGGCTGAGCGCGAGATCCTTCATGACGGACGGCGTCAGGCCGGGGTCCGTCGTCACCGCCTTGGTGCCGGCGTCGAGCACGGCCCACAACCTGGCCGGGTCGGTCAGCGTCTCACCGCTCATCACCTTCTTGACCATCGAGGCGACGAACATCTGCTGCCGCTGGATCCGCCCGATGTCGGAGCCGTCGCCCATGCTGTAGCGGGCGCGCACGTAACCGAGCGCCTGCTCGCCGTTGAGCGTCTGCCGGCCGGCGGGCAGCCGCAGGAGGGCCTTCTTGTCGCGTACCGGCTCGGGCAGGCAGACCTCCACGCCGCCGACGGCGTCGACCAGGCTCTTGAAGCCCGAGAAGTCGATCTTGACGAAGTGGTCGATGTGGATGCGGGTGAGCGTCTCGATCGTCTTCCAGGTGCAGCCGATGCCGCCGGAGTTGAACGACTCGTTGATCATGCCGAGGTGCGGCCGCTGCCCCGGCAGGCCGCCGGTCGCCCGGCAGGCGGGCAGCTGCACGAGCGAGTCGCGCGGGAAGCTGACGACCATCGCGTGGTCGCGCCGGGACGACACGTGCACCAGCATGATGGTGTCGGTGCGCTCGCCCACGAGGCGCCCGTATTTCGCGTTGGCGCCGTCGCGCTGGTCGGAGCCGACGACCAGGACGTTGAGCGCGGTGCCGGACATCCTGGCCGGCCGGGCGGAGCCGAGGTCGTCGGCGGTCACGTCGACGTGCTTGACGTTGCCGGTCAGCTTGGCCCAGACGCCCACGACCAGACCGCCGACCAGCAGGACGACGGCCATGGTGACGGCCAGCGCCCAGCGCAGCCATGGCCGGCGACGCCGGCGGTGCGATCGTTTGCCCCGGTGGGAGGGCGGCACATCGCTCACGTGACTCCGAAGGGACGGGGCCGAGGGCCGCCGCCCATGGCTCTCGACCGGTTGGACGTGCCTGAGTGTACTCAGCCGAACACGCTCCGGTGTTCAGTCGGGAACGTTCCTCCGGGGCGTCACCAACCCCGACTCGTAGGCGAACACCACGAGCTGGGCGCGATCGCGGGCGCGCAGCTTGGTCATCGCCCTGCTGACGTGCGTCTTGGCAGTGGTCGGGCTGATCACCATGTGGGCGGCGATCTCGTCGTTGGACAGGCCGCGGGCCACCAGGGCGGTCACCTCGCGTTCGCGGTTGGTCAGCACGTCGAGCCCCTGCGGGCTCGGCTCGGGGCGGCGGGCGACGTACTCGCCGATCAGCCGGCGGGTGATCGCGGGGGAGAGCAGGGCGTCGCCGCGGGCCGCCACCCTGACGCCCTGCAGCAGGTCGGCGGGCTCGGTGTCCTTGACCAGGAAACCGCCGGCGCCCGCGCGCAGGGCGTTGAAGACGTACTCGTCGAGGCCGTAGTTGGTGAGGATCACGACGTGGACGTCGCCCAGCCGCTCGTCGGAGGCGATCCGCCGGGTCGCCTCGATGCCGTCCATGACGGGCATCTGGATGTCGATGAGCGCCACGTCCGGCCGGTGCTCCAGAGCCAGGGCGACGGCCCGCGCGCCGTCGGCGGCCTCGGCCACCACCTCGATGTCGTCCTCGGCCTCCAGCAGGGCGCGGAAGCCGGCCCTGATGAGCGCCTGGTCGTCCACGAGCAGCACGCGGATCACGATGCGTCCCCCAGCGGTAGTTCTGCGCGTACGGTGAATCCGCCCTCCGGGCGCGGCCCGGCCCGCAGCCGGCCGCCGAGCGCCCCGACGCGCTCGCGCATGCCGCGCAGGCCCACGCCGGGCACGGGAGGCGTGCCGGGACCGGCTGTGCCGTCGTCGTCCACCTGCACGACCAGCTCCGAGGCGCCGTAGTCGATGCGCACCGCCGCCGAGGCTCCGCCCGCGTGCCGCGAGACGTTCGTCAGAGCCTCCTGCACGATCCGGTACGCCGCCCTGTCGACCTCCTCGGGCAGCTCGGGCCGCTCGCCGGAGATCGTCACCGTGGTGGGCAGGCCGGTCGAGCGGGCCCGCTCCACCAGGTCGTCGAGCCGGTCGAGGCCGCTGGCCGCAGGTTCGTCGCCGGCGTCGCGCAGCACCTCCAGCGTGGCGCGCAGCTCGCGCATGGCGTCGCCGCCGGCCGCCTGGATGGCGAGCAGCGCCGCGGGCACCTCCTCGCCGCGTTTGCGCGCCAGGTGGATGGCCACTCCCGCCTGCACCTTGATGATCGAGATGCTGTGGGTGAGCGAGTCGTGCAGCTCCCTGGCGATGCGCAGCCGCTCCTCGCTCGCGCGGCGGAGCGCGGCCTCCTCACGGGTGCGCTCGGCCTCGGCGGCGCGCTCCTCGACCTGCTTCAGGTACGCCTGCCGGTGCCTGGCCACGGTCGCCGACACCCCGGCGGTCAGGAACCAGCCGAGCAGCAGCGTCGTGCTCTGGGTGATGGCCTGGGTGTCCTGCGGGGCGGCGGACAGGTCCGCCGCGAGGCCGACGCCGAGGTAGACGGCTCCGGCCAGTGCCGCGAGCAGCCGGTGACCGGCCCTGACCGCGCCGAACACCGCGACGAGCACGGGGAAGGCGGCGGACGGGCCCGGATCGGCGTACCGGGAGAAGACGAGCATGCACACCGTGGTCACGGGCAGCGCGACCAGCGGAGCCCGGCGCCAGGCGACCAGCGCGAGCGAGCCGGCCAGGACCGCGGCCGGTCCGAGCGCGCCCGCGCCGGGTGCGACGAGCGCGGTGGGGATCAGGATGGCGGCCACGGTCACGGCGAGCGCGCCGTCCATGGCGAGGGGGCGCCATCGGGGCACACAGCTCATTCCTGCACAGTAGGGCGTCGCCGCGGCGGGTACGTCGGCGCCGGGTCGCACATCCGGGCTACCGCCGGTGAAGTAGCCGGGCCGATCCTGCTTCGCGGGTGGTAGCGCGCCGACGGGTAACGTGGCAGCCCGGCTTCCGGGCGCCGTCGACCACGAGGAGATCTGATGCGGGAGAAAGGGTGCGCGCTGAGCGTTGGCCTGCTGCCACCGGACACGGCGGGCGACACCGCCGCGATGGCGGCCCTCAGCGACCTGGTCAACACGGTGTACACGGAGGCGGAGCGGGGCATCTGGCGTGATGCCGTCATGAGGACGAGCCCCGCCGAGCTGTCGCGGCTCACGCGCGACGGGCAGATCGCGGTGGCCGGGCTGTACGGGCGGACCGTCGGCTGCGTACGCGTCCAGCACCTGGACGCCGAGGCTAGCGAGTTCGCCATGCTCGCCGCCACCCCGGAGAGCCGCGGCATCGGCGTGGGCCGCGCACTCGTACGGTTCGCCGAGCAGCACGCTCGTGCCAGGGGCAGCCGGATCATGCAGCTCGAACTGCTGACGCCACGGACGTGGTCACACCCCGTCAAGAGCTTCCTGGCCGGATGGTACGGCCGCCTCGGCTACCGCATGGTCCGCGTCGGCACGATCGAGGAGTTCTACCCGCGCGTGACGGGCAAGCTGGCCGTCCCGTGCGACTTCCGCGTCTACCACAAGGACCTCCTGGCGGGCGCTCTCGCCGGCAGTCAGGGCGGCAGCCGGTCCGAGCGCGGCCAGACGTAGTCGAGGTCGTCGGGCTCGTCGCCGAAGACGGGCCGGTAGAAGCCCGGATCCTTGCGCAGCAGCGCGGAGCGGTGGCTGAGGTGCAGCGACGGCTCGCCGAGCCAGGGCGGCAGCTCGCCGGCCGCGCCGAGCTCGTCCTGCCCGCGCACCGCCGTCAGGCCGCGCGTCCTGGCCAGGTCGCTCGTGATGGTGGCCGCGCAGGTGTCGGCCCGTCCGAGGGAGCACCAGCGTGCGCACACCTCCAGGCCGTACCTGACGAGCGCCTCCTCGTATCCGGCCCACATCTTCACGACGGGGTGGTGGCGCCAGCCGTAGCCGGGGACGGTGAGGGCGCGCAGCACCTGGAGCGCCTCCACCCGCTGCTTGCCGAGCCGGAGCGGGTCGAGGACCACCGCCGATGCGGCGAAATCCGGATAAGGCAGGAACGTTTGCATCGATACCCCCGCTGACGTGCTCCTTCTCGCGGATGCTATAGACCGTTCCGCGGCCGGCGCTCACAATCGGGGCATGGGAGACGCGTATGTCGGCGCCAGAACGCCGCGACGGGAAGACGCCAGACTGCTCACGGGGAAAGGCAAATACGTCGGCGCGGTCCGTCTGCCCGGCATGGTCCACGCCCACGTCATCCGCAGCCCCATCGCCCACGGCAGGCTGCTCGGCTGCGACCCCAAGGACGCCTGGGCCGCCGACGACGTGCTCGACGTCATCACCCCCGCCGACGCCCCCGACCTGCGCCTGCCCTGCGTGAGCCTGTCGCCCGGCCAGCGCCTGCTGTCCTACCGGGCGCTGGACGACACGATCAGGTACGCGGGACAACCCCTCGCCGTCGTCGTCGCCCGCACCCCCGAAGCCGCCAGGGACGCCGCCGACCTCGTCGACCTGGAACTGGACGAACTGCCCGCGACGGCGGGCATCGAACATGCCTTGGAGCAGTCGGCCCCCCTCCTCTACCCCGACTGGGGCACCAACCTGTTCACCGACTTCACGCTCGGCGACGACGACTGCGCCACGGCCGTCGAGCAGGCCGAGCACGTCATCGAGATGACGTTCAGGATGGGCCGCGTCTCGCCGTACGCGCTCGAACCGCGCGGCGTGGTCGCCGCGTACGCCGACGACGAACTGACCGTGCACACCTCCTCCCAGGCCCCGCACCACGTGCGCGAGCACCTGGCGGACGCCTTCGGGCTCACCCACGACCGGGTGCGGGTCGTCAGCGGCGACACGGGCGGCGGGTTCGGCGGCAAGGAGCACGTCTACCCCGACGAGGCGATCGTCTGCCTGGCCGCGATGCGCCTGGGCCGCCCCGTGAGCTGGTCGGAGGAACCGGGCGACCGGCTGCTCGCCACGCTGCCCGCGCGGGCGGCCGTGCACCGGGGGCGGCTGGCGCTCGACGGCGACGGCCGGTTCGTGGCCCTGTACGTCGACGTGCTCGGCGACATCGGCGCCCACCCGTCGAACGTCGGCGCCTCGACGTTCGCGGTGACGGCCACGACGATGCCGGGCCCGTACCGGTTCGACCGGGTCGCCGTACGCGTGCGCGGCGTCGTCACCAACACCACGCCGACCGGCTCCTACCGCGGCTTCGGCCAGCCGGAGGGCACCCTGACCAGGGAACGGCTGATCGACGAGGCGGCGCGCAGGCTGGGCGCCGACCCGGTCGAGCTGCGGCTGCGCAACATGGTGCGGCCGGAGGAACTGCCGTACACGTCGCGGGTCCACCAGGCGTACGACTCCGGCGACTACCCACAGGCCCTGACGACCCTGCGCGACCTGGTCAGATTCGTCGAAAAGGACGACGGGAGGCGGCGCGGCATCGGCTACTCCTGCCACGTCGAGACCACCGGCATGGGGCCCTCGATGGACCTGAAGGCGAGCGGCATCCAGGCGGGCGGCTACGAGACGGCGATCCTGCGCATGGAACAGGACGCGTCCGTCGTCGTGTCGTCGGGCGTGGTCTCGATGGGGCAGGGCATCGAGACGGCGCTGGCCCAGGTCGCGGCCGACCGGATGGGCGTGCCCATCGACCGGGTGCGGGTGGTGCTGGGCGACACGGCGGCGACCCCGTACTCGTCGATCGGGTCGGTCGGGAGCCGGTCGCTGGCGGTCGGCGGCGGGGCGCTCACCCAGGCCGCCGCCCGGCTGCGCGACAAGCTCGTCGCCATCGCGGCCCACCTGCTGGAGGCGGCGCCGGACGACCTGGAGGTCGCCGGTGAGGCGGTGCGCGTGAAGGGCGACCCGCGGTCGTCGGTGACGCTGCGTGAGGTGGCCACGGCCGCGTGGCGCGGCTGGGACCTGCCGGACGGCCTCACCCCCGGGCTTGAGGAGCGGGTCAGCTACGACCCGAAGGCGTACACGTTCGCCTACGGCGCGCACGCCGCGGCGGTGGCCGTCGACCCCGAGACCGGCAAGGTCGAGCTGGAAGGCTACTGGGTCGTCAACGACTCCGGCGTGCTGGTCAACCCCACCCTGGTGGAAGGGCAGATCAGGGGCGGCGTGGTGCAGGGCATCGGCATGGCGCTGACCGAGGAGATCGTCTACTCCGAGGACGGTCAGCCGGTCACCGACTACCTGCTGCCGACCACGCGCGAGGTGCCGGACATCGAGGTCGTCATGACGCAGACGCCGTCGCCGCTCACACCCGGTGGCATGAAAGGCGTGGGCGAGTCGGGCACCATCGGCCCGCCCGCCGCCATCGCCAACGCGGTCGCCGCCGCCCTGCCGGAGATCGCCGGCAGGATCACGGACGTCCCCCTCACACCTGCCTCTCTGTGGTCCTTGTTGTAGGCGACGGAATCAGGTGAGGTCCTTCAACTCCTTGCCCGCTTCGAGAAGTGCCTGCTCAAGTGCCTTCCGGCCGGCGGGCTTGGGCTCCTCAGGCCGCGCCGCGCGCCTGGCGGGCCGCTTGGCGGCGTCGAGGCGCGGTTCGGTGTCGGTCTTAGGTGCGTTCTCGTCTGGACTGCTCATGGCACAGTCCGTACCCCGTGCCGCGCGTACCGTTTCCGGACGCGCGGAAAAAGAATTCTGATTTCTCGCCGAAGATTCGACCCGAACGGCCTTCTCCTGCGTACACGTTTCGACGGCGCCGTACGTCCACCCTAGGCAGGCACTCGTGTCGAGCGAAACGTGTTCCGACAGCCCGGTCCCATCGGAGACAGACGCCATGACCTTGCTGCGATCAGCTCGCCGGAGCCGGATGCAGTACGCGTGGCCGCTGGTCGCGGACGTTCGCACGGTCGGCCGGTCGCGCTCGGTCATTCGCGATGAACTGGCCTCGCTCAACCTTTCCGACGATCTGATCGACGACGCCGCCCTCATGGTGAGCGAACTGATCACCAATGCGTTCCTGTACGGCGACGGCCCGTACGAGCTCGCGCTGCACGTGGACGCCAGAGAGATCATGTTCGTGGTCGTGGACAGCAGCCCGCTGCTGCCCGCTCCGTCACCGGACGACATGTCGGCCGAGCACGGCAGGGGGCTGCGGATCGTGGCGAGGCTCTCCGACGGCTTCTACGGCTGCCACCCGCAGCGCTACATCACCCATCCCGACCTCGTGGGCAAGGCCACCTGGTTCGCGCTGCCGCGTGAGGGGACACCGGGCAACGTCGTGCCGATCAGGTCGGGCACCTGACTCGTGAACCCCGCTGGACGCAGGACGCCCAGGCCGGCACATAGGCCGGGCCTGGGCGTCCTGCTGAGGCCGGTTCAGAGCGCGGAACTCAGCCGACGGGCGTGAAGTCGCGCGCCGCGATGAAGTCCGGCCGGCGCGAACTGGCCGCGTACGGCTCCACGCATGTGTTCTCGACGCTGTTGAACACGACGAAGATGTTCGAGCGCGGGAACGGCGTGATGTTGCTGTTGGACCCGTGCATGCAGTTGCAGTCGAACATGGTCGCCGAGCCGGCCTTCCCGGTGAAGACCTCGATGCCGTGCTTGTCGGCGAGGACGGACAGGCTGCCGGGGTCGGGGGTGCCGATCTCCTGCTGCTGCAGCGACGCCTTGTAGTGGTCGTCGGGGGTCTGTCCGACGCAGGACACGAAGCTCTTGTGCGAGCCCGGCATGATCATCAGCGCGCCGTTGTGCAGGAAGTTCTCCGTCAGCGCGATGGAGATGCTCACCGCGCGCATCCTGGGCATCCCGTCCTCGGCATGCCAGGTCTCGAAGTCGGAGTGCCAGTAGAAGTCCTTGCCGTTGAACCCGGGCTTGAAGTTGACCCGGCTCTGGTGCACGTACACGTCGGAGCCGAGGATCTGCCGGGCGCGGCCCACGACGCGCGGGTTGGCCACCAGGTCGGCGAAGACCTGGCTGATCTTGTGCACCTCGAAGATCGACCGGATCTCGTTCGACCCGGGCTCAGTGATCGTACGCTCGTCCGAAAGGATCTTCTGATCCTCCGACAGCCGGCGCAGCTCGCCACGGTAGAGCTCGACCTCGTCGGGTTCGAGCAGTTGGTCGACGGAGAGGAAGCCGTTCTCCGCGTAGGAGTTCAGCGTCTCGGCGTCGATGGGGCCGTCGTCCGGTGCTCCGTACACCACGGGGTCCTGCCGGTACAGCAGGGCGGGCTCCTTGGCGCTCCGGGTGGGGTACGGGTCGCGCTGGGTCGGCTTGAGTCCTTCTGTAACGGTCACGCTTCCTCCTTGATCAGTGGGTAGACGCCGTTCTCGTCGTGCACTTCCCTGCCGGTGCAGGGCGGATTGAAGACGCAGACGGTGCGTACGTCCGTGTGCGCGCGGAGGGTGTGACGTTCGTGACCGTTGAGGAGGTACATGGTGCCCGGCTCGATCCGGTGCTTCTCACCGGTCTCCTCGTTGGTGAGTTCGCCCTCGCCCTCGACGCAGAAGACGGCTTCGATGTGGTTCGCGTACCACATCGTGGTCTCGGTGCCGGCGTACAGAACGGTCTCGTGCAGCGAGAACCCGACTTTCTCCCGAGCCAGCACCAGCCGCTTGCTGCGCCAGGTCGGCGCCTCCACATCGCGTTCTGTCCCGGTGATGTCTTTCAGCGAGCGAACGATCATATTTTCTCCTTTCGGCCGATTGCGGATGTCAGACCAGGACGGCTTTCACCGAGTCGGCGATGATGTCCAGACCTTCGGCGAGTTCGTCGGGGGTCGCGGTGAGCGGCGGCAGCAGCTTGACCACCTCGCTCTCCGGCCCTGAGGTCTCCAGCAGGAGGTTGCGCTCGAAGGCCGCCGCGCAGACCGCGGAGGCGTGCGCGGGCTCGGTGAAGGCGATGCCCTGCGCCAGCCCGCGGCCCTTGGTGCCGCTCACACCCTCGGGGTGGGCGGCGGCGACCCGGTCAAGGGCCTCCTGCACCTGCTCGCTCTTGGCGATGGTCTCCTTCTCCATGCCCTCGTCGGCCCAGAAGTGCTTCATCGCGGCGGTCGCGGTGACGAAGGCCGGGTTCGGGCCTCGGAACGTTCCGTTGTGCTCGCCGGGCTCCCACACGTCCAGCTCGGGCTTGAGCAGGGTGACGGCGAACGGGAGCCCGTAGCCGCTCAGGGACTTCGACAGGCAGACGATGTCGGGCTTGATCCCGGCCTGCTCGAAGCTGAAGAACGGCCCGGTGCGCCCGCATCCCATCTGGATGTCGTCCACGATGAGCAGGATCTCGTGCTGCTTGCACAGCTCGGCGAGGCCGCGCAGCCATTCGGGGCTGGCCGCGTTGAGGCCGCCCTCCCCCTGCACGGTCTCGACGATGACCGCGGCCGGGGTGTCCAGCCCGCTGCCGTTGTCGGCGAGCAGCCGCTCGAACAGCAGGAAGTCGGGCGTCTGGCCGTCGAGGTAGTTGTCGAACGGCATCACGAGGGTCTGCAGGGGGATGCCCGCGCTCTTGCGCTTCATCGAGTTGCCCGTCACCGCGAGCGCTCCGAGCGACATGCCGTGGAAGGCGTTGGTGAAGCTCACGATGGTGTTGCGGCCGGTGTACTTCCTGGCCAGCTTCAGCGCCGCCTCGACGGCGTTGGCGCCGCCCGGCCCGGGGAACTGCACGCGGTAGTCCAGGCCGCGCGGTTTCAGGATCACGTCACGGAACGTCTCCAGGAACTCCCGTTTGGCGACGGTGTACATGTCCAGGCTGTGGATGATGTTGTCGCCGCTCAGGTACTGGAGGAGATCCTCCTTCAGGTGCGGGTTGTTGTGCCCGTAGTTCAGAGTGCCGGCGCCTGCGAAGAAGTCGAGGTACGGTTGCCCCTCCTCGTCGTACAGGTGGCTTCCCGTGGCCGTGCTGAACGTGGCGGGCCAGCCCCGGCAGTAGCTGCGAACCTCTGACTCGGTGCTTTCGAAAACGTCCATATTTCAGCTGTCTCCTATGGGGGCTTGCTGATCGAGGGGCCCGATTCGATAGAGCACCTCTGCCTGGTGGTCCTGGGGGAACAACTCCTCGCCGAGGAGCGGCCGCCGTTCCAGATCCGCCCCTTGTTCGCGGGCGAACGCGGTGAACAACCGGTCCGACGCGATGTTGTCGGGCGTCACGGTGGCCTCCATGAACCGGCATCCGGTGCCGGCCAGGTAGCCGAGCATGCGGCTGGCCAGGGAGCGGCCTCGCCACTCCTCGCCCACCGCGACCTGCCACACGAAGAGCGTCTCCGGCTCCCGTGGGCGGATGAACCCGGTGATGAAGCCGCGCACGCCGTTCTCGCCGCGCGCCACGACCGAGGTGTCCGCGAAGTCGCGGCACCAGAGGACGTAGCTGTAGGGGGAATTGAGGTCAAGGATCTTGGAATCACGGGTGATGCGCCACAACTCCCGGCCGTCCTCGAGGCGGGGTGGTCCTAGTTCCTCCGTGGAGGACGGAGAATCCGCTTGCGGTCGTGGGTGTGCTGACGACATGGACTCCGAACTTACGCGAAGCGGTAACACGGATTACCGGGCCGCAAACACCCCCCAGTTTGAGCTCCAGGTTCCGGGGTACGTCTGTTGGCTTTCCCGTTTTGGCTGGTAGGCGGCATGGAGAGGGTGCGGCCGACGGCGCCGCCATCATCGAAACTGACCAGGGAACACGTGCCTCGGGGTGGTGCACGCGGGAGCCGCGCCGACGCGTGCCCGAGCGCCGGCGCCGTTGCTTATACCGCTTGATCAGCGCGCTGGGGGGCGAAAACTATTGAGAGATTAGTCACGCCCTAAGTTTCAACGTCATAACGGATCGAGTTCGTCCGGTTTGAGACCTCCCCATCGAAGATCGTCTCAGGCCTCTGCTGCTGCCCGCACCGCGGCGGCGTACACACTTTTCGCGAGGACCGTTCGAGGACGCTTCGAGGACCGGACCGGCTAGCTTCTCCAGCGCTGCACTTCTGCCGCGAAGGTGTCATCAACGGGGAGGCTCGATGCAATCGTGCGGAAGCGCCGGCGTGCCCGGCCCGGCGGAGGTTCTCGTGGCGGTCGGCGACGGGGTCCGCTCGCTCGACGTGGCAGGGCCCATGGACGTGTTCGAGGGGGCGACACGGTTGACGGCCCGCGGCTACCGCGTGCGCCTGGCCTCTCCCGGAGGGGCGGACGTCCGTACGTCCTGCGGCGTGCGGCTGGGCGTGGACGCCGACCTGGCGGACATCCGGCACGGGTTCGACACGCTGCTGCTGATCGGCGGTACGGGAGCCGATCCCGGCCTGGCCGGTCACCTGCCGCGCCTGGCGGAGCTGGCCAGGCGTGTCGCCGCCATCGGCGCCGGGCCCATGAAACTCGACGGCGTCCCGCTCCAGGACGGGTGGTCACCGGGCGGTTCCCGCGCGGTCGTCAAGCTGGCGCCGCACCCCGTCAGCGGCGGCGTACGGACCGCCGAGGGGATCGTCTCGGCCGTCGGCCTCGCGCTGACGTTCGTCGAGGACGACCACGGCGGGGAGGCCGCCCACCGGGTGGCCCAATGGCTGGTTCGCCGGCCCGACGGCCGTCCCGACCGCGTCGCCCGCCTGCCGCGCCTCGCGCGTGACCCCGCCCTGCGGAGCCTGCTCGGCGACATCGTGACGCGCCCGGAAGGCGACTTCACCGTGCCCGCCATGGCGGACCGCCTGTCGATGAGCGTGCGGCACTTCAGCCGCCGCTTCTCCCGCGAGGTCGGCATGAGCCCGGGACGGTTCGTGGAGCGCGCGCGGGTCGAGGCGGCGCGGACGGCGATCGAGCAGGGCGACGCACCGCTGGAGGTGATCGCGCGCCGCCACGGATTCCTCACGGCCGAGACCATGCGCAGGTCGTTTCTCCGCCTGCTCGGGGCGCCGCCGAGCTCCTACCGCGCGCGCGACGACGCCGTCCTGCAGTGGTGACGTCCGCCCGGCCCGCACCCTGCAAGCTGTCAGGACCCCCTTCTCACCCCCGGCGATATGGTGTGCGAAATTTCCGGGGGAGGCACGGTGCACCGACGACCACATCGGGAACTGGCGTACGGGATGCTCGCGCTGGTGGTGACCGGCTGCAGCGGCGGCGGCACGCCCGCGGAGACCGCGCCCAGCGCCCCCGTCCGCACGATCGTCGCCGGCACCCCGTCCCCGTCGCCCACGCGCCCGGCCGCCGCCGAGACGGCCTGGTCGATCGGGATGAAGGACGACGGGGACACCCATTGGCGGGATGCCCAGCTCTTCAGCGCGGGCGGCCGGTTCATGGTGACCGCCGGCGAACAACTGCGTGGCATCACGGACAAGGGCAAGCAGGCCTGGAAACGCACCTTCCGCGAGGAACCGGAGATCTCGGTCGCCGACGGCGTGGTGATCGCCGTCCACCGGAAAGGCGGGAAACAGTCCTGGCCGCCGCCCAAGGTCGTCATGGGCATCGACCCCGCGAACGGCAAGACGTTGTGGAAGGCCACCTCCTCGCCCTACGAGTCGGTGGTCGGCGGGATGGTCTACACCCCGGTCTGCCGTGGGGAGCAGACCGAGCGGCACGACGACTGCAGGCTCAGCGCCAGAGACCCGCGCACCGGCCAGGTCCGCTGGACGATCTCCGCCGAGCACGTCGCCACCGTGACCGGCAGGTCAGGCGACGTGCTCACCATGACCACCCGGCCGAAGGGCTACCGGGGCAAACACTGGCTCATGACCCTCGACGCCGCGTCCGGCGGGCGGCTCGGCGTCCGCGTGGAGAAGGAACGGTTCGGCGGTGAGCTGCTCTACCCCCGTGGCCAGAAGCGGGTCTCAGGACCCACCCACCTCGCCGGCGGGCTCGTGATCATGAGCAGCAGGTCGGGCCAGGTCGGGACATTCAAGGAGATGTGCCGGCTCGACATGGTCGCGCTGAACGCGAGCACCGGCGCGAAGAAGTGGAAGAAACGCATCAGGCTGGCCGACGCCGAGCAAGACCGCGGGTGCAGGTCCGCCCTGCCCGACGTCTCGGCCGACGGCCGGGGCCTCTTCGGCGTCGACGAGCGCGGCCACCCGCTGGTCTTCGACCTGGAGAAGGGCCGGGTCAGGTGGACGGGCGAAAAACCGGGCACGATCGTGGCCGGCGACGCGAAGACGGCGCTGGTCGAGGAGAAGGCCGACGGGAAGAAGACGCTCACCCTCTACGACCTGTCCTCGGGCAAGGCCCGCTGGAGCGACGGCGTGCCGCTGCAACTCTGGGGCGAGATCCGCGCCACGATGGTGGGGAACCGGCTGCTCGTCCACCCCGACGACTGCTCCCGCGACAGGTGCTACGTTCGCGTCTACGACCTCGCCAAGGGTCCTCTCGACACCGTGCCCACCGGTGAGTACGCCGGCGCGGGCGACGGCTGGGTCGCCACCCGGGAGACCTCCGGCGAGACGACGACGTTCAGCCTCAGCCGTACCGGCTGACCCTCAGCCCAGCGACGCGAGCACCCCCGCGACGATCGGCTGGAGATCGTCGCTCAGCCTCGACTGCACCTTGACGACGAAGCGGCCCTTGCGTACGCGGACGGAGCTTTCCCCCGTCTTCTGCACTTCGTCGGCGCCGTAGAGGCCCGGCTCACCGGCAACGAGGCCGTCGGCCTCGGCGGGGCCCGCCGCCACCCACTCCACCTCGGCGATGGCCTGCCCGGAGTCCCCGTCATCGGAGTAGTCGACGTGGCACCGGCTCCTGGCGAGCTCCTGCTCGCCGATCTTGACGGGTCCCTCCACCATGGGCGTGCGCGCGATCGTCTTGCCCGGCACGTCCTTCAGCAGATCGCACGCGTCCGGCCAGTCGTCCTTTGCCACGCCGCCCAGCTCCAGCGGGCCCTGCGCGGGGGTGGAGGCGTAGGCGATGAGGTCGTCCCCCTCGGACGTGGCCACCAGCAGATGATCGCCGGCGACCCCGAGCCAGCGCAGGGAGCCGGCCTGCGACTCGAGGTTGAGGGGCACGGGCACCGTGGTGAGCTGCTGCGTAGCCGTGTCGACGATGTTCAGGCCGGCGGGCAGCAGGGTGCCTGCGAGGCTGGAGCTGACGCCGTACCATCGCCCGCCGGCCGTGACGGACGTGATGTCGTGCGGCATGGTCAGGGTGCGCACCTTGCCGTTGGACACGTCGATCAGCGACATGACCACGTTGCGCGACTCGTCGAAGTGCCGCAGCCCCAGGTCGTCTCCCACGCGCAGCAGCGAGCAGGGAGGAAGGCATTCGCCGGTGCCGTTCAGGCGGGCGATCTCGCGGTCGTCGCGGCCGACCAAGGTGCGCGTGTGCTCGTCGAGCTCGATCAGGGTGGCTCCGGCGCGTACGGAGATTCCCACGAGGGAGTCGTCGGACGTGCCGGTGCGCGACCAGAGCGGCTTGCCGTCGAAGGGGTTGAAGGCGTACACGTAATGGTCGTCCCCGCAGGACTCCGAGAACACCAGGACGCTGCCGTCGGTGTCGGTGGCGGCCGACCGGGTGCCGGTCTCGCAGCCGGGCCCGTGGTGCGGGCGGCGCCAGCGTTCCTCGCCCGTGGCGGCGTCGATGGCGAGGAACTCGTCCGGCTGCTCCTCCTCGTCGTCAGAGGTCGGCTCCCCTCTGACCAGGAGCGGTACGACCCCCTCACCCATGGCGAGACCATTGCCGTGCCCGCGGATGAACGGCGTGCCCTCGTCGCCGCCGCGCTCCCACCGCAGCCGGCCGGTGCCCGCCGCGAGCCCGGTCAGGTGGTGCCCCTGCTGGGACCGTGAGGCGATGACCAGGTTGTCCTTGTTGACGGCGAACCCGCTCAGCTCGCGGCCAGGCTCGCGGTAGTGCCACCTCTTGCGGCCGGTGCCGGCGTCGTGGACGTCGAAGCCGTCGGTGCCGACGATGAAGAGCTGGCCGCCCTCCAGTCGGATGTAGCGGGCCTGCTCCTCCTGCCCGAGCCCTCTGATGCGCCAGGCCTCCCGCATGATGCCGGGGGCCGGGCCCGCGTCGGCGAGCCGCCGTGGGGCGGCCGAGGCGAACGTCTGCTCCCGCCTGATCTCGGGGACGTCCTCGCCGTCCCCGCCGAAGAGCGAACAACCGGTGGTGAGCAGCAGCAACCCCACCGCTGCGGACATTCGCCGAGATGACATAGGGGGAGGGTAGCCGCGGGGCTTCTGCCCCGGTGCCTGTCACCTTCTGGGGAGGATCCTGTCGCTCCATGCGGTGATGGCGGCCCCGGCCCAGGCCTGTTCGCGTTCCTCGAAGCCCTCGGCGGGGAAGGTGCCGTCCACCGCGACGTCCACGATGGTGACGGCGTAGGCGGTCGGCGGAGGGCCGGCTTCGGGGAACGGCGGCGCTCCAGGAAAGTCGTCGAGGGTGGGTTTACGGCCGCCGTACCGGTGCGAGTTGAGGTGCCGGGCCCGCTCGGTTCCGCGGCGCATCGCCTCGACGCCGTCACGCAGGTACATGTGCAACAGGGACCAGTAGAAGGCCGGGCCACCGTCGACCGCGCGTTCGGGGTGCTGGAAGAAGTAGCAGCTCACCGACACCGCGTGCAGCGGCGACCACGGTGCCTGTCTCGAGAAGTCGAGGACCAGCAGCCGGTGGAACAGCTCCTCGCATTCGTCGCCGGCGGCTCCGCATCCCGTACAGGTGGTCATCGGCTCACGATCGTGCATGCCGGGCGGCACGGCAAGCGGATTTCGCCCACCCTGGAGCAGGGCTCGGGCTTGCACCTCAAGCCGCTTGAGATCCCATAGTGGCGGCATGGACGACAACGAGCTGTACCCCATCGGGGACGTGGCCAGGAGGACCGGGCTGAGCGTCAGCGCCATCCGCTACTACTCCGACGCCGGCGTCATCGACCCGACACGTGTGAGCGAGGCGGGCTACCGCCTCTACGACGTCCGCGCCATCGCGCGGCTGGAACTCATCCGCACCCTCCGCGACCTGGACGCCGCGCTGGACGACATCCGCCGGCTCCTCGGCGGTGAGACGTCCCTGCACGATCTTCTCGCGACCCACCTGGAACTGATCGAGCGTCAGGAGCGCGACCTGCGGGCCAGGAGGGCCGTGCTGCGGACCCTGGTCAAGCAGGGCGGCACGGCCGCGCAGGCGGCTCTGATGCACAAGCTCGTGTCGATGTCCGACGAGGAGCGCGAACGGCTCGTCGACGACTTCTGGGACGACGTCAGCGACGGTCTCGACGTCAACCCCGACTTCGTCGGCCGGCTGCGGGAGATACGGCCGCACCTGCCGGAGGACCCCAGCGCCGCCCAGCTCGAAGCCTGGATCGAGCTGGCCGACCTGGTCCAGGACGAGGAGTTCCGCGGCGAGGTCCGCTCCTACCTCCAGGACACCTTCTCCACGTCCCCGGGACGGCTCATGGCCGCCACGCCGGTGCAGGACTTCATCTACGGGACGGGGATGACGATCATGGGGGACATCATGGCCGCGTACCGTTCCGGGCTGCCCGCGGACGCGCCGCGTTCGCAGGAGCTGGCCGTCCGCCTCGTGGACGCGACCGCCGCGCTCGACGGCCGCCAGGCCTCCGCCTCGTTCCGGCGGGAGATGGCCGCGAAGTTCGACGAGATCGACGAGTTCCTGCGCGAGGAGGACGACGACGACCCCGGGTCCCGGTTCGACCTCACCCATGGCAGGTACCTGTCGCTGGTGTCCGTGATCAACGGGACGCAGTCCGGCGCGGACGAGGAGATCGTGCCCTTCGCGTGGATCGCGGCGGCCCTTCGTGCTTCGACCCCCTGACGGAGCCTGGAAGGGCGGACGCAGCGCGGCGGGCGGGGCTTGAGTCTCAAGCCGGTTGAGACTCCATAGTGGCGGCATGGACGACAACGAGCTGTACCCCATCGGGGACGTGGCCAGGAGGACCGGGCTGAGCGTCAGCGCCATCCGCTACTACTCCGACGCCGGCGTCATCGACCCGACACGTGTGAGC
>NZ_JAAAHR010000083.1:0-38108 GCF_009908215.1 Nonomuraea sp. K271
CGTCGAGCCCGATGTCGTCGCGGCCCAGCACCTCCCGCCAGATTTCGACGAGATTCTGCTCCATGCCGACGCGGGCCGACGTCGTGGGAGCGGGGCGGGGCGCTGCTGCCGTCGCCGCGGGGTTCCGGGGCCGCGGAACGACCTCGGCCGGGCTGGGCAAGGACCGGATCGGGGCGCTCGGCTGTGCGGCGGCCGCGACCAGCAGCCGCTCGAAGTGCGCGGCCATCCGGGACGCGGTGGCGGCCTCGAACAGGTCCGCCCGGTAGGTGAGCGTCAGGTCGAAGTCGTCCGCGCCTTCGGCCGAACCGAAGATCATCATGTCGAGATCGACCTTCGCCCCGCTCGGCGGGACATCGATGGCCGTGGCGCGCAGGCCCGCCAGGCGAGGGCTCACGATCGGCTCCTGCTCGAAGGAGAAGAACGCCTGGACCAGCGGGGCGTGCCCGGGGTCGCGTTCAGGCGCGAGCTCCTGCGCGAGCTGCTCCATCGTCACGTCGCGGCAGGTCAGGACGTCCAGCAGCTCCGACTGGACCGATCGGCAGAGGTCAGCGAAGCTCCGGTCGTGGTGGGCCTCGACGAGCACCGGCAGCGTCGTGACGAAAAACCCGATCACGCTCTCGAGCTCGGGGCGGTCGCGGGCACTCACCGGGACGCCGACCAGCACGTCCCGGGTGCCGGCGAGCTGGGAGAGGAAAGTGGCGTAGGCCGTCAGCATCAGCACGAACGGTGTCACCCGCAGGTGCTGCGCCAGCCGCAACGCCGGCCTCATCACCGCCGCGCGCAGCGTGTGCCGGTGGTTGCCCCCGTGTGGGCCGGCGACCGCCGGACGGGGTCGGTCGGTCGGCAGCCGCAGCACCGTCGGGACCCCGGCGAGGCGGGTCCGCCACCAGCCGAGCTGGTCGGCGTCGACGGGGCGGGCCCGCTGCCAGGCCGCGTAGTCGGCGAACCGCAGGGCCGGTGCGGCGCGCTCGGGCGCACCGGCGTACCCCTCCGCCAGCTCGTCGAAGAACACCTGCAGCGACGGACCGTCCGAGATCAGCTGGTGCATCGTGACGACGAGCAGGTGGTGCTGAGGCCCCGCCACGAACAACCGCGTGCGCAGCAGCGGCCCACGCTCCAGGTCGAACGGCTCGTCGGCCCACCTCTGGGCCAGCCGGAGAGCCACGGCGTCCACGGCGTCCACGGCGTCCACGGCCCCGCCGGCGTCCGAACCGGCACCCGAGCCGGCGCCCAGGCCGGCGACGGGCAGCTCAGCGTCCGGGTCGCCGATCCGCTGGACGGGTTCGAACGGCGGCGTGGTGCCGCGCACGAAGGTCGTACGCAGCGCATCGTGCCGTGCGACGACGCGTGCGACGGCGTTCCTCAGCCGCGGGACGTCGAGCGAGCCCTCCAGGCGGACCGCCACCGTGATGTTGTACATCGGCGTACCCGGGTGGAGCAGTTCGGCCAGGTACAGTGCCCGTTGGGCACTCGACACCGGCGGCGGTCCCGCCGTCCGGTCCAGCGCCGGGATGTGGTCCGGCCCCGCCGCGGTGATTCTCTCGATCATGCTGCTCCCTCGGTGGCCAGCGTGAGCCGGTCGACCTTCCCGCTGGGGGTGCGTGGCAACGACCCGACGACGTCCGCCCGGACCGGCACCATGTGGGCGGGCAACCGGTCGCGCAGGTCCGCGAGCAGACCCGCCGTCCAGGCCGACGTGTCCTCCGGAGCCGACTTCGGCACGAGGAACGCACGAAGGTACCGGTCGTCGGCCGCGGAGCCCGCGACCACCACCACCGCCTGCGCGACGGACGGGTCGGTGGCCAGCACGCTCTCGATCTCCCCGAGCTCGATCCGGAACCCCCGCACCTTGACCTGTGTGTCCTCCCTGCCGAGGAACTCGATGAGACCGTCCGGAGTGACCCGGCCGAGGTCGCCGCTGCGGTAGGCCGGCACCGCCGGGTCCAGCGGGTCGGTGCGGTAGCTGCGCGCCGTGCGCTCGGGCAGGCCGACGTACCCGGGTCCGACGGCCGCACCGGTGATCCACAGCTCCCCCACCTCGCCGTCCGGCACCGGCCGACCGGCCGGATCACAGATCCGGACGCCGGTGCCGGTGATCGGCCTTCCGATCGAGGGCAGGTCGACCCAGCCGGCCACGTCCGCGGGCAGCTCGTACCAGGTGGCGACGTGAGTCTCGGTCGTGCCCCACTGGTTCACCAGCCGGCAGTCCGGCAGCCGGGTGAACATCGCCCGGATCGCAGCCGTGCACTGCACCTGCTCCCCCGACGTGAGGATCTCGCGCAGCGGGTGCCGCTGCGGGGTGATCGCGTCGGCGAACAGGGCGAGCGACTGGATCACTACGAACGGTACGAAAAGCCGGTTGACGCGTTCGCGTTCGACGAGGTCCCAGAGCAACTGCGGGTCCAGCCGCTCGTCCTCGTCGCAGCAGACCACGGTGCCACCTTCGCCGAGAGTGGTGAGCACCTCCTGGTAGACCACGTCGAACGACGCAGGGGCGAACTGCAGCGTGCGGTCGCCCGGCCCGCACCCGCTGGCGCCTGCCTGCCAGGCCACGAGGTTGGCGAGGTTGCGGTGGGAGTAGCGCACGCCCTTCGGACGGCCGGTGGATCCGGAGGTGTAGACGATGTAGGCGGTGTCGTCGCCGGCCACCTCGGGAGCCTCGAACGCCGGAGCGGGGTCCGGCACGGGCCGGGCCGGCCCGGCGGTGGCGTAGCCGACCTCCTTGTCGGTCGCGACGGTGGTGAAGCCGCCCAGCCGGGAGAGGGGACCCCGGTGGCCGACGACCAGCTCCACGTCGGCGTCGGCGCACATGAACCGCAGCCGCTCGGGCGGGTACGCGACGTCCAGCGGCACCGCGACACAGCCGGAGCGCAGCAGCCCGACCAGCGTCACGACCAGGTCCGCCGATCGTCCGAGATGCACGCCGACGGCCGTGCCCGGAGCGGCGCCGAGTTGCGCGAGCCGCGCCGCGACCTGCGCGGACCGCTCCCACAGGGTGCGATAGCCGACGGCCTCGTGGGCCGAGCGGATCGCCTCGGCGTACGGCGTCCGCCGCACGTGCTCGGCGACCGCGCGCAGCGCCAGGACCGTGGTGCCGGGATCGGGACTCATTTACGCCACTCCTCAGTCGTCGCCTGGTACAACGTGATCCGGTGCGGTCGTTCAGCGCGCAGCAGGACGCGGTTGAGCGCCTGCTCGATCTCGGCCGCCTGCCGCGGCCCCGGGTCGTCCACTCCGACGTCCAGCCTGTAGCGCAGCTCGTCGCGGTCGTTGCGGTAGACGGTGGTGGTGACACGCCGGACGCCGGGCACCCCGGCGGCGATCCGCCGCACCGAGGGCAGCCAGATCTTCTCCCCGCCGACGACGACCGAGTCGCCGGACCGGCCGCGGAAGAAGTGGTAGCCGTCGGCATCGATGTCGAAGCGGTCGCCGGTGGTGACGGTGTTCGCGGCGGTCGGGGCGCCGCCAGGGAGCCGTCGGCGCAGCACCGTGTCGGATTCGACGACGAGTTCCGCGCCGGACCCGTCGCCCGCGGCGTCGCGCAGGTACGTCCGTACCCCCGGCAGCGGGATGCCGACCGAGCCCCAGCGGTGCTCGGGCTCGCGGTGCGCGGCCAGCGTGGTCACGCGCGGGCCGGCCTCGGTGAGGCCGTAGGTGAGGTAGAGCTCCTCCTGCAGACCGTCGGCCAGCAGGGTGCCGACGTGCCGCGGCTCCAGCGCGTCGCCGCCGACGGTGAGCACGCGCAGGGCGGCCGGCCCGGCAGGCGGTTCCGCGGCCAGCCGGACCGCCGTGCTGGGCGTCAGCGAGGACACCGTGACCTCGTGGGCGCGGATGGACTCCGCGAAGGACTGGGGGGTGAACGGCGGTCCGGAGACGACCAGCCGCGAGCCCCGCACGAACGCGGCCAGGGCCTGCGCGACCAGGCCGTAGGAGTAGTGGAGAGGCAGGGACACCAGAACCGTGTCGTCCGGGCGCTGGCCGATGGCGGTGGCATGGCGGCCGGCGTTGCGCAGCAGCGCGTCGATGCCGTGCAGGCAGCCGCTGGCGATCCCGGAGGTGCCCGAGGTCATCAGCACGACCTCCCCTGGCTGGTACCGCTGGTACGCCCCGCTCTCCAGCAGCGCCGCCTCACACCGGCCGCCGAGCGGGTGCACCGCCACCGCTCCGTACCGCGCCGGGTCGATCCGGGGCGCGATCAGCGCCGCGCCACCCAGTTGCCGGCCGATTTCGGCGATCCGTGACGCTCCCGCCGTCGGAGGGAGGGGCACCGGGACCGCCCCGGCGAGCAACGCCCCGAAGAACGCGGCGAGGGCGGTCTTGCCGTTCGGCATCGCGATCAGCACGGGTGAGCCCGGCGGCAGGTTCAGGCCGGCGACCGCGCCCAAGACGACCTCTGTCTCGTCGGGCCTGCTGCCGGTACCTGGTCCGGCGTCCACGCACGCGGCCAGGAAGGCCAGCACAGCGGCACGCTCCGGGACGCCCGCGGTCACCGCGGTGCTCCGGACGGACGCAGGTCCGGTGCGGGCCCGGCCACGACGCACCGCACCTCATGCCCCCGCAGCGGATCGCGGTCGTGGGCGGCGACCACGACGTGGCTCGCCGCGCCGGTCCGCAGCCAGTGCCGGGCCATCGTCCGGGCCGCCGGCAATCCGTTGGCCGGATCGGTGGTGATCACGAGGGTGGGTCCTCGCAGGCCATGCACCATGCAGACGAGACTGATCGGTCCACCGGCGCTCGCACCGGCGAAGCGCATGGGCGACAGACGCCCCCGTGCCGCCGCGCGGGCGATCTCCGCCATCGTGTCCACGGTGCCGTGGGTGCTGACCAGAACCATCGCCGTGGTCTCGGGTGCCTGCATCTCGTCCGGGAACCCGGCCCACAGTTCGTCGACGGCCTCGAGGACCGCCCACGAGGCCGGGTCGGCGTACAAGGAGGGGATCCGCCGGGGCGGCGGCGCCGCCGCGGGCCGGGCGAGCCGAGCCGCGGCCAGCAGGACCAGCCCGTTCCCCTCCAGTGCCTGCAGGCCCTCGACCGGTGTGTGTCCACCGTGATCCCTCACGTGGGGACCTCCAGAGCGAGGCAGGTGGTGAACCCGCCGAACCCGAGCGTGACACTGAGCCCGACGTCGCCGGTGAACGGCAAGGGCGCGGCACCGGTCTGGAGGGGCAGCGGGAAGCCCGGCATCACCGTGCTCAGCCCATGCACCGGCGGCACCCGTTTGTCCCGCAGGGCCAGAAGCACGGCGACGGCCTCCAGCGCCCCGGTAGCGCCCAGCGTGTGGCCGAATGCACCCTTGGTCGCGAACACGACGGGTGCCGCCCCGTACGCGAACGTGCGCGCGAAGCCGCGGCTCTCGGCCTCGTCGTTGACCGGCGTGCCGGAGCCGTGCGCGTTGAGCACACCGACCTCGCCGGTGCTGCGGCCGGCTGTGGCGAGAGCGGCGCTCACCGCGTTCATGACGGTGCCGCCACTCGGGTCGGGAGCCGTCGGGCCGGCGGCGTCGTTCGCCGAGCCGGTGCCGGACAGCCGGCCCCGCGCTCGCGCCCCCCGCGCCTGCGCCGAGCGAGCGTGCTCGAGCACGAGGAATGCCGCGCCCTCCCCGAGGATCGTGCCGTCGTGGCTCTCGTCGAAGGCCCGCAGCGCGGTGGGCGACATGGTGCCGAGCGCGGAGTGCCCAAGCCGCTTGGCCGGGGTCAGGACGTCCACGCCGCCGACGACGCAGATCTCCTCCTCGCTCTCGGCGATCAGCGCGGCCCCGGCCAGTATCGCGTCCGAACCGGCCGAGCAGGCGGTGCTGACCACCAGCGGCCGGCGGGCCATGCCCAGCGTCGTCGCGAGCGCTTCGCCCCACCGGTCCAGTCCGCCGGGCGGGACGTCCAGGTGTGAGCCGTAGCTCGTACCGGCCACCAGGCGCAGTCGCGGGTCGGTGATGTCGAGCCCGGCGTCCGCCAGAGCTGCCCGCAGGGTCCGGGCGCCGAGTTCGTACTGGCGTGTGACCGGGTCGAGCTCCATCGGCAGGTCCGCCACGACGGCCGCCCGGTCATTGCGCAACGGGTGGTGGCCAGGCACGGTCGTCACTCCGCTCGCCCCGGCCAGCAGCGCCTGCCACACCTGGTCGAGGTCCGATCCCAGCGCCGTGGACCAGGCCATGCCGGTGACCAGCGCGCCGGTCACCACCACTGGTGTCCCATGTCGGCGGCCTTGCGCCGCACGAGGTTGGCGCGGAACGCCGCGACCGTCGTCGAGTCGACGACCGCGCGGCCGGAGAAGAAGAAGGTGGCGTCCATCAGGCGGTCGGCCTTGATGGTGATCGTCACCGTGTCACCGGGGACGACGATCCGGAGGAACCGGGAGTTCATCGCACCGACCAACGTCAGCTCGTCGTCGGCGAGGCGGGAGGTGCTGAGCTGGAACAGGATGATCCCGGACTGCGCGAACGCCTGGCTCAGGTGGCTGGCCGGGAAGATCGCGCGCTCAGGGAAGTGCCCCGCGATCGCGTCCATCTGCGCCGACACCGAGAGCCTGCTGACCAGCCGCAAGCCCGGCTCGTAGTCCAGCACGCGGTCGAGGTAGAGCATCGGGTGCCGGTGGCGCAGCCAGTTCTTGATCTCGGTGAAGCCCATGGTCCGGCCCGGCTCGGCCGGCGTGTCCCGGCCGGACGCGCCGGCCGGCGTGGCTTCGGATTCAACGGTGGACATCGGAGTGGGTCTCCTCGAGGACGGCGCGTAGGGCGGGAAGCAGCGCGCTGGGCGCGCCGGTCGTGCGGTCGGTCAGTGCCACGACGAGGGAGCCGGTGGCGAGCTCGACGCCGTCGGCGGTCCGCCGGATCGTCGTGTCGATGCGAGCCCGCGCGGCGCCGAGGTACCCGACGACGGGTTCCAGGCTCAGCTCGTCGGGGTAGCGTGCCGGGACACGGTAGCGGGTCGTCGCCTCCGTGACGACGAGATCGAACCCCTCACGCGCGAGCACACCGAGGCCCACGCCGAGCCGTTCGAGGTTCGCCAGCAGCGCCACCTCCAGCAGGACGGGATACCGGGCGAAGTGCACCACGCCGGACGCGTCGGTGTCGGCATGCTCGACACGCCGGTGGACCGGCAGCAGCCGCGAGTCCTGAGGCGCCGTCGGGGTGACGGTCATGCCGCGAGCCTCCGCAGGGCACGCGACCCCCCCGCCAGCCGCGCGACGATCGTCTCGACGTCCTCGGCGCTCACCACGAGCGGTGGTGCCACCCGCATCGTCGGGTACACGTACCGCAGGCCGCGCGAACGCCGGCCCGCCCCGGACATGAACTCCACGTAGACGCCGTTGCGGATCATGCAGATGCGCAGCTCGCGGATGCGGGCGGCCGCGAGCTCGGTCAGCTCGATGCCGTGCATCAGGCCCACGCCGCGGGTCTCCCGGTACAGGTCGGGGAACTCCGCCACCACCCGTTCGCGCAGCAGCCGGCCGAGCAGGGCACCCACCTCTGCGGAGCGCTCCACCAGCCCCTCGGCGACGATGTGTTCGAGTCCGGCCCGGATCACCGCGCACGTGAGGGGGCGCAGGTCGGACGTGGACACGGTGCCGGTCGGGCGCACGCCCAGGTCGCGGCGGGCGATGACCAGCGAGGTGGACAGCGCCCCCATGCCGAGGCTCTTGCCGATCACGGTGATGTCGGTGGGAATCGGCCCCTCGTCGTCGGTCATCGCGAAGAACCGGCCGGTCTTGGCGAAGGTGAGGACCTCGTCCGCCACCAGCAGGGCGCCGCTCCGCTCGGCGAGCGCGG
Organism: Nonomuraea sp. K271; assembly: GCF_009908215.1. Classification (NCBI taxonomy): domain Bacteria; kingdom Bacillati; phylum Actinomycetota; class Actinomycetes; order Streptosporangiales; family Streptosporangiaceae; genus Nonomuraea; species Nonomuraea sp. K271. Next base: position 7,766 of record NZ_JAAAHR010000083.1, read on the forward strand.
CCAGCCGGCGCAGGTAGCCCTGCTCCGGCACCAGGATGCCGGCGTCGCCCTGGACCGGTTCGACCATGACCGCCAGCACCCGGTGCCCGTTGGCGGCGAACCACTCCTGCGCTGCCTCGGTATCGCCGAACGGGATGTGGTCGGTGCTGAAGCCGAACTGCTCCGGGGCGATCGTCGGCAGGCCGATCCGGTAGTGGCGGCGGTTGATCAGCGGGAGCAGTCCTCCCGACCAGCCGTGCCACGCCCCCTCGAAGGCGAGCACGATGTCGCGCTGCTCGGCCCCGGGCACCGCCCGTAGCCGGCGCCGGTCGAAGCGCGACTCGAGGACGAGGCGCAGGGCGAGCTCCATACCCTCGGAGCCCGAGTTGCGCCCGCTGACCTGGTAATCCGTCGCGGGGAACCGGTCGGCGAACAGCGCGCCGGCACCGAACAGCCGCTCCAGCAGCAGGGAACGCTCCGACGAGGCGATCTCGTCGGTCACGTAGCCGGATTCCCGGACCGCGGTCGACAGCGCCTCGGCGACCACCGCCGACCCCGCGCCCAGGCAGGCGGAGCCGTACCCGCCGCTGGCGTCCAGCACGTCGAAAGAGCGGCCGGCCCGGCTGCCCGTCAGCTCGACGAAGTGCTGGACGATGCCGCTCGCCCCGGTGCAGCCGAAGGGCAGCGGATCCCCTCCGTAGTGATCGAACTGGACGTCGCGATCGAACCAGGGGAGGGTCGGCTCGCGCCCGGGAAGGCCGATCACGTCGGTGGCTGACATGGGTGTGTCCTCTCGACGGCATGGGCAGGGGCCGGCCAGGCGTTCAGTCGCCGGCGACCACTGAGCTGCCTTGCAGGGTGCGGACGAGGTCGGCGATGGTGCGGATGCTGGTGAAGTTCTCCGGTGTGAAGTCGGCGTCGGAGATGGTGATGCCGAACGCGTCCTCGCACCGGACCCGCAACTCGACGAAGCCGAGGGAGTCCAGCGCGAGATCGCTGCGCAGCCGGTCGTCGGGAGTCAACCGGCCCTCGGGAACCTCGACGAACAGGTCGGTGACCAGCATGGATCCGATGGCTCGCTCGATTTCGTTCACGACAGTCACTCTCCGTGGATGGTGGAACTCGGGTGACGGGGCACCAGGTAGGGACGTCGTTCGAACGGATAGGTGGGCAGGCGCAGGCGGCGCCGTCGTTCGCCCGCGTGCAGGGCCGCGAAGTCGACCGTCGCACCGGCCGTCCAGAGGCGACCGAGCGCGGTGAGCACCGTCCGGAAACCGGTCGGTGGCCCGCCGGGCTCGTCAAGGACATCGACGCATACCGGCTCGACGATGCCGCCGGCAGGCGCTGCCGGTCGCTCCGCGCCGATGTGCACGACGATCTGCCCCGGTGCGCCGTCCAGCGCCGCCTGGACGGCGCAGAGCACTGGCCGGCCGGGGCGCGCCGGCTCTCCGGCGAACGCGTCGGCTTCGGCTTCGGCTTCGGCTTCGGTGAGCGTGACGAGCAGGCGGGCGGTATCGGCGGGGCTCAGCTCCTCCGCGATGGCCGTCGCGCAGGCGGCGCCGCTCCCCCGCCCGGCCACGGCGTCAGGGTGCAGACCCCAGGACATCAACAGCCTCGCCGTCGCGTACTGCACGGCGAGGTGCGCGGCCGGCACCGCGGGCGTGCTCTCCATGCCAGCGTCCGCGAGCAGCGCCCGGCGTAGGTCGTGACCGAGATGCGGGTACGCGGCTTCGGCGATCTCGTCCAGGTGGGTGCGGAACACCTCCTCAGTTGTGTGGACCCCGGCGACGGAGCCCTTACGGTCGTCGCCGGGCTCGGCGAAGAGGAACACGGTGCGCTGCCGGTGTGCGGGGCCCGGGCCGTTCCCGGTCGGCGGGCTGCCGCGGAGGGCCGCCACAGCCTCGCGCACGTCCGAGGCCACCACGAAGTGGCGTTCGGGATGCATCGCCCTGCCCATCTGCAAGGTCCATGCGACATCGGCGAGATCGGCGTCCGGGCACTGTTCGAGGTGGTCGGCCAGCCTGCGGGCGACGTTCTGGAGCGCGGGCCCGGTCCGCGCCGAGAGGACCAGCAGGTGGTCCGGCCGCCCCGGGGTCGTCGGAGGCGCGGCCGGCGCCTCGGCCACCACAGCGTGTGCGTTGGTACCGCCGAACGCGATCGCATTCGTGACGGCGATCCTGGGGCGCCCTCCGGACTCCCACGGGACTGTCCGGTCGTTGACGACGAACGGGGAGGAAGCAAAGTCGATCTTCGGGTTCGGCTCGCTGAAGTTCAGGCTGGCGGGAAGCACACCGTGCTCCACGCAGAGCACCGTCTTGATCAGTCCCACGATGCCCGCGGCTGCGTCGGCGTGGCCGATGTTCGCTTTGACCGATCCGATCCGGCAGTACCCCGCCCGGTCCGTGCTCTGGCGGAACGCCATGGTCAACCCGGCGACCTCGACCGGGTCACCGAGCGCGCTGCCGGTGCCATGCGCCTCGACGTAGCCGATCTCGTCGGCGTCGACACCGGCCACCAACTGAGCGGCGCGGACGGCCCCGGCCGGCCCGGCCACGCTCGGCACGTGGAAACCCATCTTGCGCCGGCCGTCGTTGTTCACCGCGGTACCGCGGATGACCGCGTGAACGTGGTCACCGTCGTCCAGCGCCTCGGCGAGCGGGCGAAGGACCACCAAGCCCACCGCGTTCGCCCGTACGGTGCCACGGCCGTGCGCGTCGAACGGGCGGCACCGCCCGTCGTCGGCGAAGATGTCGTCCGGGTCGTACCGCAGCGTCGGGATCGTGCCCAGCACCGAGGCGCCGCCGGCGACCGCCATCGCGCAGTCACCCGCGAGCAGCGAGCCGACGGCGACGTGGACCGCCACCAAGGACGAGGAGCAGGCCGTCTGCACCGCCATGGCCGGCCCGGTCAGGCCCAGCTTGTAGGCGATCCGGGTGGCGAGGAAGTCGAGGTCGTTCGCCTGCTGGACACGGGTGTCCGGCAACGGGACACCGCGGGCGTGCCCCCATGCCCGGACGAGGGCCGCATGGTCGGTGACGGACCCCCCGACGAACACGCCGGTCGACAGGCGCTCCGGGCCGCCGTGCCCGGCCCGCTCGAGGGCTTCGTGGGCGCACTCCAGCAGCACCCGGTGTTGCGGATCGGTGATCAGGGCGTCCTCGGGCGAGTAGTCGAAGTAGCCGGCGTCGAAAAACTCCGGATCGCTCAGCAGTCCGTAGGACGGTACGTACCGGTCCGCCGCCGCCGGCAGTTGGTCGGACAGCACCGACACCGATTCCCGGCCCTCGCAGAGGTTGTCCCAGAAGGTCTCGACGTCCGAAGCTCCCGGAAAACGACCCGCCACGGCCGTGACCGCGATGAAACCGCTGTCGTCAACGTCTTCGTTACCCATATGCCTCAGTCTCAGTCGGAATCGATCGTGACGTCAGCGCGATAGAAGTGATATCGGGAGGAAGTAAGGCGCGAACTGTACGGGACTGCGCACATTGGAGAATAACCATACGAGCGCACGATCAAAGGAAAGGACCGGGTGAACGTCAGGCGAATTCCCCATGACGCCGGAGTATCGCGCTCATCGCATAAACAATTGGCGATACGTGCGACTCCGGCTCTGCCGTCGTGACACGTTGACAAACGCCAGGCCATTCGATCTACTGAATTGGTCAGCCAGCCGATATCAGTGCGATTCGCTGTGCGCGAGAACACATCGCCAAGTCCTGAAAGAATGCACAGGGCGTCGACGACGGCCATGTGTCTCGCATTTTTCACCCGAAGGACACCATGCCCGATACGACCGTCGACGGGTGCCCAGGATGACGACCGGCCGGCGATCGGGCCTGCGCCGGAGCCTGTGGGGCGCCGCGGACTTCCGCAACCTCTGGATGTCCCAGACCGTCAGCCTGTTCGGCACCGGCATCACCCTGCTGGCCCTCCCGTTGGTGGCGCTGTTCGCCCTCGACGCGTCACCGGCGGAGATCGGCCTGCTCTGGGCGGTCGAGTACCTGCCGATCCTGCTGGTGGGTCTGCCCGCCGGCGTCTGGGTGGACCGGTTGCCGCTGCGCGCGGTGATGATCGGGGCCGACCTGATGCGGGTGGTGGCACTGCTCGCCGTGCCGAGCGCGCTGGCGCTGGACGTGCTGAGCATGCCGTTGCTCTACGCCGTCACGTTCCTGATCGGGCTGGGGACGCTCTTCTACGACGTCGCGCAACTGTCGATCCTGCCCGCGCTCGTCGCCGAGGACCGCCTCGTCGACGCCAACGGCAAGCTGGAGCTGTCCCGCTCGGTCTCCCAGATCGGCGGCCCGCTCGTCGGCGGTCCCCTGGTGCAACTGCTCACCGCCCCGCTCGCGGTGCTCGCCGACGTGATCACATACCTGTCGTCGGCGTGCTACGTCCTCCGCATCCGCAAGCCCGCACCGGTGGACCGACCGGTCGAGAAGACCGACCTCGGCAGAGACATCCGCGAAGGCATGCGCTTCGTCTTCGGCCATCCGCTGATGCGTCCGCTGCTGCTGTGCGCCACGCTCGCCGAGATCGCGTCCGCGATCATCCTGGCCTTACAGGTCGCCTACGCCGCCGAGGTGCACTCCATGGGCCCCGTGGCGATCGGTGTCGCGCTGGCCTTCGGCAACGGCGGCGGCGTGCTCGGGGCGCTCGTGGCGGAGCCGCTCGCGCGGCGTTTCGGCACCGGAACCACCTTCATGATCTCGATCGTCCTGTTCACCGCCGGCTCGGCGATCCTGCCGATGTCCATCGGGCCCGTGACGTTCGCGACGGGGATGTTCGTCGCGTACCTCGGCGCCTTCGTCTTCAACGTCCTGCAGGTGAGCCTCTGTCAGGCCGTCACACCGCCGCACCTCTTGGGGCGGATGAACGCGGTGTTCCGGTTCGCCACGTGGGGCGTCAGCCCGCTGGGCGCCGCCGGTGGCGGACTGCTGGTCGAGTACGTCGGACTACCGGGAGTGTTCTGGATGGCCGCCGGACTCAACGCCCTGTCCATCCTGCCGCCGTTGTTGTCCACGCTTCCCAAGCTTCGCGAGGTCGTCCACCACAGTGCCGAGAATCCGACCGCGCGAACAACGGCCCGCCCGTCCCGCATCCACCCGGACGACCCCTCGGCGGGCCGGCGGTGACGAGGTCAATCCAACCCGGCTGAGCGCAGGACTGCCCGGCGTCGGTCCAGGCGCGCGCGCCCGGCACTCCGTCGTGCCACTCGACCGAGCTCGTCGGCGTCGGAGTGGTCGCCATCCGCACCGACAGCCATGTCGCGATCGTCCAGATACCGCGCCAAGTGCTGGATCGTCGGGTACTCGAAGAACGTCACGATCGACACGTCGTGACCCCGTTCGGCAAGCTCCCGCTGCACCTCGGCCAGCAGCAGCGAGTGCCCACCGATGTCGAAGAAGTTGTCGTCGACGCCGACTCGTTCCGACCGCAGCACCGTGCACCAGGCGTCAGCGAGCCACCGTTCCGTATCGGTGCCAGGCGCACGGAAGCCGGGATCGGGCTCGGTCGGGCCGGGGGCCGGCAGAGCACGCTCGTCCACCTTCCCGTTCCGGTTGAGCGGCAACGCGTCCAGCAGCAGGAAGTCGGCAGGGACCATGTATCGCGGCAGGCGGTCGGCGAGGTGCTCACGCAGCTGCTGCCGCAGCGCCGGCCGGTCGTCCGCCTCGATGTAGGCGATGAGACGCTTGTCTCCCGTTCCGTCGGTCGTGGCCAGCACCACCGCGTCGGTCACAGCGGGGTGCGCGCGCAGTGTCTCGACGATCTCGGCCGGTTCGATGCGGTAGCCACGCAGCTTGATCTGGCGGTCCCGGCGGCCGACGAAGGCGATCCGCCCACCCGGGAGATGCCGGGCGAGGTCGCCGGTGCGATACATCCGCGCCCCGGGGACGTCGGAGTACGGATCGGGAACGAAACGGTCCGCGGTGGGCCCGGCCGACCCGTGGTAACCGCGTGCGACGCCAACCCCGCCGATCCAGAGCTCACCGGTCGCCCCGGGCGGCACCAGTTGCCGCCACGCGTCCAGGATGTAGACGCTGACGCCGGTGATCGGGCGTCCGATGTCGGGTGGCCCGGGCACGGTTCCGGGAGGGTCGACGTACCCGGCCGTCGCGGTCGCCGTGGTCTCCGACGGACCGTACTCGTTGAGGACCCGGAACGGCAGGTGGGCGGTCGGCCGGACCCGGAGCCGGTCGCCCCCGGTGATCAGCACCCGGAGGGCCGGCCTGGCCGGCCAGGTCAACGCCAGCACGCGTTCGGCCAGCGCCGTCGGCAGCTCGGTCACGGTGATCCCTTCGTCGACCAGCCACGAGCGCAGGCGCTCCGGATCGAGCCGGGTGTCCTGGCCGGGCACGTACAGGGTCGCGCCGGAGGCCAGGGTGGGCCAGATATCCGTCACGGAGGTGTCGAACCCGGGGGAGGCGACCTGGGCGATTCGGTCGGCCCGCGCGAGGTCACAGTGCCGCGCACGCCAGGCGACCACGTTGGACAGTGACCGATGGCCGACCATAACGATCTTCGGCTGGCCGGTCGAGCCGGATGTCGCGATGAGATAGGCGAGGTCGTCGTGCGTCGTCGGATCCGGCGGACCGGCGCCGACCACATCGGCGACGTCCGGCAGCCGGTCCATCGACAGCCGTGAGAGATCACCAGGGAGGCGGTCCGCGATCGCACTGTGGGTGACGATGAGAACGGCACCGGCGGCAGCGTACTGGCCTGCCAGGCGGGCCGGCGGATTCTCCGGGTCCAGAGGGAGGTAGGCGGCCCCGGCGCAGAGCACGGCCAGCTCGGCGATCACCAGGTCGGCGCCGCGCGGCAGGCAGACACCCACCACCGTCCGAGGCCGTACGCCGCGTGCGCGCAGGATGCCGGCCAGCGAGTCCGCGTGCCGGATCAGCTCGGCGTAGCCGATCTCGCGGGCGCCGTCCCGAACGGCCGGAGCGTCCGGTGTTCTCCGAGCCTGCGCCCGGACCGCATGATGGACGAGCGGGCCGACGTCGTCAGGGTGATGGCGTTCGGGATTCCACTCGGCCAGCAGCATGTCGCGGTCCCGCCGGCTGAGCACGGTCAGCCGGAACAGCGGTGCCGTCGGTCTGGCGATCGCATCAGCCAGCAGCCGCAGGTAACTGTCCGCCATCCGTCGAACCGTCGCGTCGTCGAACAGGTCGGCGACGTACTCCCAGAGCATGGTGATCCGGCCGTCGGCCTGTTCGGAGTCAGCGCCCTGCCGTTCCGCGCGTGGGATCACCACAACGTTCAGGTCCGTCTTCGCCCCGCCGTTCCCGTGCTTGACGATCGTCCCGGTTGCTCCGGCCAGGTCGAGGTCCGGGGCCGGGGGGCCGTCGACGCTGAAGAGGATGTCGGTCAGCGGGTTGCGGCCCGGCTCCCGGTCGGGGTTGAGCACCCGGACCAGCTCCGGGAACGGCAGCAGCTCGTTCGCCGTCGCGTCCAGCACGACACCGTGCACCTTCTCGACCAGGCCGGCGAAGCCCTGCGTGGCGTCGACGTCGCACCGCAACGGCACCGTGTTGACGAACATGCCGATCAGGTCCCCGGTCCGGGGCGCCTGCCGGGCGGCGAACGCAGACCCGACGCAGATGTCCCGCTGCCCGGTGTAGCGGTACAGAAGTACGTAGAACGCCGCGAGCATGGTGCTGAACGACGTCGCCCGGTGAGCTCGGCAGAATGAGCGCAGCCTGGCCGGCAGCCCGGGTGGCAGCTCCACCCGCAGGGTCTTCCCGCGGAAGCTCTGGATCGCGGGCCTCGGATGGTCCAGCGGCAGCTCCAGGAGGGGCGGGAGGTCACCGAGCTGGTTCTGCCAGTACCTGAGCTGCGCCTGCATGGGCGGGGTCTCCAGCGCCGAGCGTTGCCACCGTGCGAAGTCCCGGTACTGGATGGGCAGTTCGGCCAAGGGCGACTCGACGCCTTCGGCGAACGCGTTGTACAGCGTCCTGAACTCGCGCATCAGCAGCGAAAAGGACCACCCGTCGTGCAGCAGGTGGTTCGCCACCACGATCAGTTCGTGCTCCTGCGCCGACAGCCGCACCACGGTCCACCGGATCAGCGGCAGGTTCTCGATGTCGAAGGGCCTGCGCATCTCCTGGGCCACGGTCTCGTCCAGCAGTTCGCGCTGTCCTTCGCGGGTGTCACTGATGTCGAGCCGCCTCGCCTGGACCGGTTGCGGTGGGTGCACCCTTTGCCGCGGCCCGACGCCGATCTCCGGGTACGCGGTGCGCAGTATCTCGTGCCGTCGGCTGATCTCCGTAATGACACGATCGAGGCGGTCGAGGTCGAAGGCACCGACGACCCGGATCGTCGTCTGCGCGTGGTGAGCGGTGCTGTCCGGAGCCAGCCGGTGCAGGAACCAGACCTGTTCCTGCTGGAGTGACAAGTCCGACTCGGCAACGCCACGGTCACCCGTGTGGATGTCAGAAATTCGCGGCCTCAACGCACATTCCTCCCTCAACACACCGAACATTGCAACTGAGTACTTGCACGTGAAGAGCCGGAGAATTCAATCCGATCCAAAGACAGCGGTGACGACCCGGACCAACACCGATGAACGAGGGCCGACCTACGTTGTGGTGGTGAACCACCGGAACGGCCGGAACCGGTAGACGTTCCGCACGGGTGGTCACCCGTTTCCGGCCCCGCCGACCACGAAAAGTGCACCGACATGCGCCCGGAAAGTCTCATCTCTTGCCGGTAGCCAGGGACGGAGGAACCTCCTCGGCGGGAGCGCGGCCCAACGCCTGGAGCCCGATCAGGTCATCGGGGGTGGCGTCGGGACTGTCGTCGAGAAGCCGGGGCAGCCCGGAGCGCAGCGCCACCACCGCCAGCAGCGCGATGGCCATCGCGAAGAGCGCGTACAGCAGCGCGATCCCCCGCCACGGCCCGCCGACCACCGCGCCGACCCCCGCGCCGACCACCGCACCGGCGGTCGGGACGAGCGCTGCGCCCGTCGCCGGCAGCGGCTCGAACAGCACCGACGCGTAGGCCGCGACCACTCCGAAGCCGATCGGCAGCGCCGACCACGAGATCGTCGTGTGGAGCGCGCGCACCCGGCCGTGGTACCGCTGCGGCACCTTGACCTCCACGATGGCGGTATGGATCCCGTTGAGCACCGTCAGCGACAGCGACATGCCGAACACGCCGGCGCCGATCGTCACCAGGTCCGCCCGCAGGCCGGTCACCAGGCAGAACGCGCCCAGGCAGAGCGTGCACAGCAGCACGCTGCGCATCCGGCGCCGCGGCGGGCCGCCCCACGCCGTCATGAGGAGGCCGCCCAGCGCGCCCGCCAGTCCCGAGCCGAGCAGGATCCAAGCGACGTCGGTGAGTGTGCCGACCGAGAGAACCAGCGGTGGGATCAGCGGGAACAGCGGCGACACGAGGACGTTGAGCAGCGCGAAGAAGACCAGCATCCGGCGGAACCGAAGGTGGTCCCAGGAGTACCGGAACCCGGCCTTGATCTCGGCCCTCGCCGGCTCCCCTCGCCGCCACGCCATGGCCCGCGGGAACCGGACCAGGAGGGTGATGGCGATCGCGATCGCGTAGCTCAGCACGCCGAGGGCGAAGATGCCCTCCAGCCCCACGGCGGCCATGAGCCCGACGGCCGCGATCGGCACGACCAGCCGGCTCGCCCCCGTGGCCACCTGGACGGCACCGGTGGCGTGGGCGAGGTACCGCTTGGGGACGAGCTGCGGCACGGCGGAGTCGTGGGCGAGCCGCTGTAACGTGAGCGCGGCCGACAGGAACGCGAGCAGCGGATAGACGTGCCAGCTCTGCAGGTTCCCGGTCCACAGCAGCAGGCCGAGCAGCAGGTGGGCCCCGCCCGCGCCGACGTCGCCCGCGAGCATGACCGTGCGACGGTCGCAGCGGTCCACCATTGTGCCGGCCGGCGGCGCGATGAGCAGCCCGGGCACCACCCCGGCCACGGCGGACAGGGCGAACTGGACGAGCGAGCCGGTGACGAGGTAGATCCAGATCGGGATCGCGAACGCGGTCAGCATCGAGCCGCTGATCGAGAAGAGCTGCCCCACCGTCACCGCGAGGAACCGGCGGACCCCAGGCCGGGGCCGGTCAGGTGCGTCCTGCGGGCCCGCCCGCGAGACGTCGAGCAGCCGCCACCCGTCCCCGCCGACCGGCTCTCCGGTGGAGATGGCCGGATGGGTGGTCGTCACGATCTCGGCGAGCTCGGCTGCGCGGTGTTTCTGGAAGAAGTGGCCCGCCTCGTCGAGCAGCACCACGGCGGTGGTGTCGCTGAGGAAGTGCCACTCACGGAAGCGCTCCTGGTAGTACTCGGACGCCGGGTCCCGCTCCCCGGCCACGCTGATGATGGGCGCCCGTAGCCGCACCACCGAGGTGTCGAAGAGCTCCGTGAAGTACTCCTCCGCCGCTTGGGTGTCGCGGCGGGTGTTGCGCACGATGTGCCGCGCCTGCCCGGGGTCGATGTCGCTCAGGTCGAGCCCGAGCGAGGCCAGCCCGTCCGCGTAGGAGCGGTCGCTGCGCAACGCGTCCGGATTCGCGAGCCGGCTCAGCGCGGCGGGCAGGCCGCGGCCCGGTCGGGCGAATGGGAAGATCGCCCCGATGTAGACCGCTTGCGGGGCGCGTCCGGCCGCCTCCAGCCTCCTGGCGATCTCCACGACGAGCGCCGAGCCGACACCGCAGTGCCCGTACAGCGCGATCGGGCCGGCGATCTTGTCCTGGATCTCCCGTACGCACCGCGCGGCGACATCGTCGAGCGGCGCGTGCTGCTCGTCGATCCCGACGTCATGGCCGGGAATGGCGAGCGACCACAGCGCGTACGTGGTCGGCAGGGCGTCCGCCAGCGCCTTGTAGACCATCGCGCCACCCCCGCCGTACGGAACGGCGACGTAGCTGAGCTCGGGCTCGGCCGTCGGCTCCGGCGTCAGCCGGTGGAGCAGCCCGCGCGCCGCGGTCGTGCTCCGGTCGAGCAGTGCGGCGAGCCGCCGGATCGTCGGGTGGGTGAACAGGTCCATCACGGCGATCTCGGCGCCGTCCGGCACCGAGCGCCGCAGCCGCTCCACCACCTTGATCGCGAGCAGGGAGTGGCCGCCCAGGTCGAAGAAGTCGTCGTCGATCCCGGCGTCGGTCCGGTCGAGGACGTCCGCCCACACCGCGTGGATCGCCCGCTCCCGGTCGGTGCGTGGCGGTATCCGCCCGGCGTCCCGCCCGGCGGGCGTCTCCGGCGCGGGCAGCCGCCCGCGATCCACCTTGCCGTTCGCGGTCAGCGGCAGCCGGGGCAGAGTGATGAACGCGTTGGGGACCATGTAGGCCGGTAGCGCCGCGGCGAGGTGCGACCGCAGCCGCGCGGAGTCGGGTACGTGTCCGGGTTCGGCTACGACGTACGCCACGAGCTGGGCGGCACTGCCGGTCCCGTGCGTGGTCACCACGCACTCGGCGACCTCGGGATGGCGGGTCAGGTGTGCGTCGATCTCACCGAGCTCGATCCGGTAACCGCGGATCTTGACCTGGGCGTCGGCCCGGCCGAGGAACTCGATCACGCCGTCGGGCCGGTACCGGCCGAGGTCGCCGGTCCGGTAGAGGCGGGCGCCGGTGTCCGGGTGCGTGACGAACGCCGCCGCGGTCCGCTCCGGGTCCTTCCAGTAACCGGCTCCCACTCCGGCGCCCCCGATGTACAGCTCGCCGGGCACGCCGACCGGGACGTCGCACATCCCAGCGTCGAGGATGTGGAACTGCTGGTTGGCCAGTGGGCGGCCGTACGGGATCGAGGTCCACGACGGGTCGACGTGCCCGATCGGGTGAAAAATCGACCAGATCGACCCCTCGGTCGCTCCGCCGAGGCTGACGATCGCGGCGGACGGGGCGAGCGCGCGGATGCGGTCGGGCAGCGTCGGCGGGATCCAGTCGCCGGACATCATGACGAGCCGCAGCGAGCTGATGTCGGCCCCTTCCCGCTCGGCGTGCTCGACCAGCAGTTCCATCAGCGCGGGTACCGAGTTCCACACGGTGATCCGCTGGTCCGTGACCATCCGTGCCCACGCCGCGGGGTCCTTGTCCTCCTCGGCCCGCCCCATGACCAGCGTGGCACCGGCGGCCAGCGTGCCGTAGACGTCGTAGACCGACAGGTCGAAGCTCAGCGCGGACAGCGCGAACACCCGATCGCCGGGTCCCACCCCGAACCGCCCGGTGATGTCGCGGACGGTGTTCAGCGCGGCCCTGTGCTCGATCGTCACGCCTTTGGGTGTGCCGGTCGAGCCCGACGTGAAAATCACGTAGGCGAGGTCGTCGGGCTCGGCAGGGCAGGCCGGCGGCGAGCCGCCCGACGCCTCGGTGACGGGCAGGGTTGCCAGCCCGTCCGGCCAGCTCAGCCGGGAACACAGCGCCGGCTGGGTGAGTGCCACGGCGCAGCCACCGCGCGCGATGAGCTCGTTGCGTCGGCGCTCGGGCAGATCAGCGTCGACGGGCAGGTAGGCGGCGCCGGCCTTGTTGATCGCCAGCACGGCGACGACCTGCTCCCATCCACGCTCCATCACGACGGCCACCAGGTCGCCCCTCGTCGTCCCGGAGGCGGTCAGCTGCGCCGCGAGATGATCGGCCCTCCGGTCGACCTCGTCGTGCGAGAGCCGGCCGCCGGGGTGGAGCACAGCCGGGCGGTCGGGCGTCCTGCGTGCCTGCGCCTCGACCGGGCCGTGCAGGCACTGGTCGGTGCCGAGGTCAGCGCTGGTGTCGTTCCAGTGTGCGCGCCGCGCGCGCTCGTCGGCCGTGAGCAGCTCGTAGCGCGAGATCGGGGCGTGCGGGTCGGCGGCGATGCCTTCCAGGAGGACGCGGAAGTGGGCGCCCATGTGCGCGATCGAGTCCGCACCGAACAGCGCGGTGTTGTAGATCATCATGAAGCGGCCGTCGCCGGCGGTGTGGAGCTCCAGGTCGAACCGGGTCACGCAGTGCGACAGGGCGACGTCCGCGGTGGCGGTGAGCGACGGGTTGCCCGGCAGGTCCGGCTCGTAGCTCTGCAAGGAGAAGACCACCTGGAACAGCGGCGAACGCGACACCTCACGCGGCACGTTGAGCTCGGTGACCAGGCGCTCGAACGGCAGGTCCTGGTGGGCGAACGCGTGCCCGGCGGTGGCGCGGACCCGCTGCAGCAGTTCGGCGAACGTCGGGTCGCCCGATAGGTCGACCCGCATGGTCACCATGTTGACGAAACAGCCGACAAGGTTGTCGAGCTCGGGCACCGGTCGGCCGGCCGTCGGCGACCCGATCGTGACATCGTCCTGCCGGGCCCGGCGGCTCAGCAGGACCGCGAACGCCGCGAGCAGCACCATGTACTGCGTGGCCCGGTGCTTGCGTCCGAGCCGGGACAACGCGCCGAGCACGCTCGGTGGCACCGTGAACTCGTGCGCGGCGCCGGTGTGGGTCGGCACCGGTGGCCGCTGCCGGTCGGTCGGCAGTTCGAGCGGCGTCACGCCGGAGAGCTGCTCGCGCCAGTACGCCACATCGCGCTCGGTGCCGGGCCGGGCGCGTTGCCACGCGGCGAAGTCGCGGTAACGCACCGGCAGGTCCGGCAGCGGATCGCCGGAGAGGCAGGCCAGCACCTCGTTGAGGAGGAGCTCGGTGGACCAGCCGTCCGCCGCGATGTGATGCACCGCGAGCGCGAACACGTGCTCGTCGGGGGCGGTTCCGATGAGCATCGCCCGTGCCATGGGGCCGGCCGCGAGGTCGAACGGTTGGGCCATGAAGGCGTCGACGAGCGTTCTCACGTGGTCGTCGGACACGGCCTCCGCGGTGGTGAGCGGGATCGAGCCGAGGTCGTCGACGAGCATGGCGGGCTGACCGTCCCCGGTCGGGGGGAAGCGGCTCCGCAACGGCTCGTGCCGGGCCGCGACCCGGTTCAACGCCGCAGCGAGCGCGGCGGGATCGACCGCGCCGCGCAGCCGCCAGGCCTCCGGAATCGTGTACGCCGTCGTGCCGGGCGCGTACGCGTCCATGAACCAGAGGCGTTCCTGGGCGAACGACATCACGGGTTCCCCGTCGTGCCCGACGGGGATCGTCGTCGGTGTCGCAGGCGGCTCGATCAGGTCGCTCACAGGACGTCCTCCGGAGGTCGTCTGGGCTGTCCACCGCACGCGTCCGGCGGCTCGAGGTCCGCGACCGTGGGGGGCATCACGGGGCGGCCCCTTCCTGGGGGCCGGATCCGCTCACCAGCGCGGCGAGTTCGCGGATCGTGGTGTGATCGAAGAGGTCCATGATCGTGAGTGGAGGGACGTCCGGGCCCAGCGCCGGCCCCAGCAGGGCCAGCATGCGCGTTGCGTGCAGGGAGTGGCCGCCGAGCTCGAAGAAGTCGTCGTCGATGCCCACGTGCTGCACGCGGAACACCTCGCGCCATACTTCGGCGATCGCCTTCTCGACCGGTGTACGGGGGTCGCCCGCCGCCCGGGTCGCGTCATGTCCGGGCATGGGTTCCGCTGCGCCCGGTGCCGCGGGTGTCGCGACGGGCATGGGAGCGTCCACTGCGAACCGTTCACGTTGGAACGGGTACGTGGACAGCGGCACACGGCGGGGAGGTCGGCCGTTGTGCAGCGCGGACCAGCGCACGGACACCCCGGCCTGCCACAACACGCCGGTGGCGCGGAGTGACACGGCGGCGTCGCCGGCTCCTTCGGGGGCGTCCGGCAGGCTCTGCACGATCGTGCGGTGCGGTCCGCAGCCGGGGTGCTGCCGGGCCAGGCTCCCGAGCGTGCGTCCGGGGCCGACCTCCAGCAGGATGCCGGCGGAGCCGGCGAGCAGGGTTCGCAAGGCGTCGGAGAAGCGGACGGGGTTGCGCAGGTGACCGGCCCAGTAGGCCGGGTCGCACGCGTCGCGCGCCGTGACCGGCGCGCCGGTCCGGTCGGAGATCCACGGGAGCTGCGGTGCGCGCAGTCGCACCGACGCCACCGCATCGGTGTACTCGTCGATGACGTCGTCGGCGAGGATCGAGTGGGCCGCGGAGGCGGTGGGCAACCGGCGGGTGTCCACTCCGCGGCCTGCGAGGCGCTGGAGGAACTGCTCGACACCGGCTGCGGGACCGCTGACAACGCACTGCCGCGGGCCGTCGAGCGCGATGATCGCCAAGTCGTCGGCGAGCATCGGCAGCAGGTCGGCCTCCGGCAGCGGCACCGCGAGCATGGCGACTGCGGGTAAGCGGTCGAGGAGCCGCCCCTGTGTGAGCACAAGCGACAGTGCGTCGGCCCTGGTAAGCACCCCGGCCGAGACAGCGGCGGCGTACGTACCCAGGCCGTACCCGAGAACGGCGTCCGGGCTGACCCCACGCGATTCCCACAGTTCGGCCATGGCGTGCTCCACGGCGAAGATCGCGGGTCGGCACACGGCCATCGTGGTCAGCCGCGTTGCCGCCTCGGCGTCGGTGCCGGGCTCCGGGTACAGCACCTGCCGCAGGTCCAGACCGAGGTCCGCACCGGCCCGAGCGGCACAGTCGTCGATGGCCGCGCGGAAGACCGGCTCCTGCGCGTACAGCCCGCGTGCCATGCCCACGTACCGGCCGGCTTGCCCGGGGAACAGGAACGCGACGTGCGGCGTGCCCGCCACAGGGTTTCTGGGGGTTTGCGGACGTCCGGCCAGGCCGGTCAGTGCCCGGACCGCTTGATCGCGGTCGCGGCACACCACGAAGGCCCGGTGGGCGAACGCCGCGCGGCCGGTCTGCAGAGTCCATGCCGCGTCAGCGACGGCGACCGGGTCCCGCTCGAACCGGGCGCGCAGCCGGGCCGCCGACTCGGCGAGTGCCCGAGCTGTGCGTGCCGACAACGGCAGCAGGTGGTAGCGGTCGTCGTCGGGTGGCGGGTGTGCGGTGGGCGCCTCCTCCACGAGGACGTGGGCGTTCGTCCCGCCGATCCCGGTGGCGTTGACCCCGGCTCGGCGGGGACGGTCGCCCGGGGGCCACGGCGTCGCCTTGTTCGTCACCACGAACGGGCCGGCCTGGAGGTCGAGGTGCGGGTTCGGGCGGCGGAAGTGTGCTGTGCCCGGGATGAGACCGTGCCGCAACGACAGCACCACCTTGATGAGGCCGACCACGCCTGCTGCGACGTCGGTGTGGCCGATGTTCGACTTGACGGAACCGAGCACGCACCGCTGGGGCGTGCCGGGCCCGAAAGCCTCCGAGAGTGCGCGGACCTCGATCGTGTCGCCGATCGTGGTGCCAGTTCCGTGCGCCTCGACGTACCCGATCGTCTCCGGGGAAACCCCGGCGAGCAGGTGCGCGGAGCGGATCGCGGCCACTTGTCCTGCCACACTCGGGGCGGTGAAGCCGATCTTGTCGGAGCCGTCGTTGCTCAGCGCCCACCCCCGGAGTACGGCGTCGATGTGATCCCCATCGGCGAGCGCGTCGGGCAGCCGCTTGAGCACGACGATGCCGGCCCCGTCTGCGCCGACCATGCCGTCGGCGTCCGCGTCGAACGGCCGGCAGCAGCCGGCCGGTGAGATCAGGTCCTCACCCTCCTCGGCGCCTGAGGCGCCACTCAGTGTGATTCCACCGGCCAGGGCCATGTCGCACTCGCCGGTGAGAAGAGCCTGGCTTGCCAGGTGAACGGCGACGAGCGAGGTGGAGCAGCCGGTGTGCACGGTGACGGCGGGGCCTCGCAGGTTCAGCTTGTAGGCCACCTGGCCGGTGAGGAAGTCCCGGCTACTGGCGAGCCGGAGCCGACCGTCCGTCATGCCCGGAAAAAGCTGCCGCTGCGAGCGCAGGACGGCGAGGTGGTCCGACTCGCCGCTCCCGGCGTACACGCCGATGGCGCCCGGGTAGGTGCGTGGGTCGTACCCGGCGTGCTCCAGGGCCTCCCAGGCGCACTCGAGGAACACCCGATTCTGCGGGTCGAGCATCTGCGCATCTTGCGGCGCGACCCCGAAGAACTCGGCGTCGAACCATTCGGTGTCGGCGACCACTCCGTACGCGCGTCGGTGGTCGAGGCGAGTGGTCAGATCGCGGCCGGCGACGAGCGCGGCCCAGAACTCGTCGATGTCCGCGACGCCGGGTATCCGGGCCGCCATTCCGATGACGGCCACGGCAGTCTGCATGTCCTCGTCGGTTCCTGCGATGGCGGCCATGCCTCTCTCACCTCGGAGTCATGACCGGGCCGGCGGAACCCGCGTTGCGGCGTTGGTGGTCCCGCCGGGCCGAACGTGCAGAGCCCTCGTACATCTTCCGCCAATCACTTGGTTTGCTTTGCAGCGGTAATCCGCGTATCGATGAGGCGCTGTCGTTCCATGAGCTGACCAGTTTTCTTGCAGTGAGTTAATTACGGGCTAACCCACCGCGAACGCGGCTGATACGGATGAAGTCGGTAAGCCTGCCCGGAGACCGCCGGGGGACGGTTGATTCAAGGAAGAGCATCGGGGCCCACCTGACAGCCGGCACTCACACCACGTCATTACACACACCATGGCGTCCTGAAGGCGGCGCCGGGCCGTAAGGAACCTGGAGCCAGAAATTACGGCGCCGGCTCCGACCTATGGCGAGCGGACATTGAAGCTAGTGATAGAGAAGGGAATATGTCAGACCAGGTGCGCGTCCACCCCCAGGACCGGCGCGTCCACGGGGACGGTGCCCGGATATTTCAGGCCGGCGCCGGTGTTCAGCACCACGGCCTCCTCGTCCGGGCCGATCCATCCGGACGCGCGCAGCCTGCGGGCCGCGGCGAAGGCCGCCGCGCCCTCAGGACAGACGAACGCCCCCTCCAGGGCGGCGACCTCCCGCAGCTCCGCCAGGAGCTCGGCGTCGGTGACGGTGACCGCGGTGCCCGAGGTCTCCGCCAGCGCCTCCAGGATGAGGAAGTCGCCGAGCGGCTTGGGCACGTTGATGCCGAACGCCACCGTACGCGCGCCGTCCCAATGCCGGCTCTCCCGCTCACCCGCCTCGAACGCCCGCACGATCGGCGCGCACCCCTCGGCCTGCACGGCGACCAGGCGAGGCGGCGGGCCGTCGATCCAGCCCAGCTCGCGCAGTTCGTTCAGCGCCTTGTGGATGCCGATCAGGCCCACCCCGCCGCCGGTCGGATAGAGGATCACGTCGGGCGTGCGCCAGCCGAGCTGCTCGGCGATCTCGATGCCCATCGTCTTCTTGCCCTCGATGCGGTACGGCTCCTTGAGGGTCGAGGTGTCGAAGACCCGGCCGCCCGAGGCCGCGACCAGTTCGCCGACCATCCGCCCGGCGTCGCTGATCAGGCCGTCCACCAGGTGCAGGTCGGTCCCCGACGCCACGCACTCGCGCCGGGTGATCTCGGGGGCGTCCACCGGCATGACGACCGTGGCGGCCAGCCCGGCGCGGGCGCCGTACAGGGCCCAGGCGGCGCCGGCGTTGCCGTTGGTCGGCATCGCCAGCCGCTCGATGCCCAGCTCGGCCGCCCGCGAGACGCCGACCGCGGCGCCGCGGGCCTTGAACGAACCGGTGGGGATCAGTCCCTCGTCCTTCATCAGCAGCCGCGGCAGGCCGATGCGCTCGCCGTAGCGGGCCATCGGCAGCAGCGGCGTCATCCCCTCGCCCAGCGTGGTGACGTGCGCGCGGTCCCTGACCGGCAGCAGCTCGTGGTAGCGCCACAGGCCGGGTTCGCGCCGCGCCAGGTCGGCGGGGCTCAGCGAGGCGCGGACCGCCGCCAGGTCGTAACGGGCGAGCAGCGGCGACCCGCAGGTCACGCAGAGGTTCTGCGGTCGCTCGCTGTCGTGCGCCGCCCCGCACCTACCGCATTCGAGGTGGGTCAGCCGGCTGAAACTCACACGTGCTCCTTCGGTTTCCGGCTCTCACGCAACCGTGTCTTCGTTCGCACCATAAGGGGCACGTGCGACGGCGTCACGACGGGCTCCTCGCGCACGCGGCGGACCCGGGCGCGGGAGAAGCCCGTCGTGACAGCGCGGGCGCACCTCAGGAAAACCGCGCAGTTGATGCTCGCCGCAGCCGCCTGATTTTCCTCTCCCGCCGGTCGGCGCACGCTTCCACGCACGCACGGCCGGCCGATGTGAAAGCGGAGGCCCGCCACTTCCTCAGGGCACCCGGCGCCCGTCGACGACTATTCCGCCTGGCGGAATACTGTCTTGCGGGAGCGCTCCCACGAGCTTATATTCGCACGAAGCACGATTTAAACGAACCGTGTAATGCGACTCAACTGACGTCAGTCGGTGCGCATGGCGTGCGCCGCCTGCCGCATGCCCTGTATGTCGGCGGAGACGCTGTCCCCGACCACCGACCGGTGCCGCAAGACCCCGAACACCTGGAGCACCTGATGGCGAGAGTCCTGTTCGCGGCGACACCCTTCCACGGTCACGTGACCCCGTTGCTCACGGTCGCGAAAGAAATGAAAGCCCGCGGTCACGACGTGCTCTTCCTGACGGGTGCACGTTTCGCCGCGGCCGTGGAATCAGGCGGACTCCGTTTTGAAGCGCTCCCCGAGGAGGCCGACTTCGACGACCGGCGCATGTCGGCGGCATTTCCCGAATTCGCCGAGACGGGCACGGGCTACGACCACCACATCTTCTTCTGGAAACGGGTGTTCGCGGACGCGGCGGTCGCACAGTACCGCCGGATCCAAACTCTGCTCGAACATTTTCCCGCCACCGCGCTCGTGCACGACACCGTCTTTCTGGGCGCCCTGCCGCTGTCGCTGCGACCACCCGACGGCGTCCGGCCGGCCACCATCTGCCTCGGCGTCCTCCCGCCCATGCTGCTCAGCGACGACGTGCCCCCGTTCGGGCCCGGAATCCCGTATCTCGCCGGCCCCGAGGGCCGCGAGCGCAACCGCCGGCTCAACGCCGAGACGCTCGAAGCGTACGCAGGACTGCAGAAGGACGTCGTGAGCGTCTTCGCAGCCATCGGCTGTGACCTGCCCGGGTTCGTCTTCGACTGCGCGGTCGTCGGCCCCGATCACTATCTGCAGCTGACCGTGCCCGGCTTCGAGTACCCCCGCTCGGACGCGCCCGCTTCGTTCCGGTGCGTCGGGGCGCTGCCGCAGCCGTCGAGCGAGTCCTTCGCGCCGCCGCGGTGGTGGCCCGAGGTCACCGCGGCGGACCGCCCGGTCGTGGCCGTGACCCAGGGGACGCTGGCCAACGAGGACCTCTCGGAGCTGATCCTGCCCACGGTGCGGGGGCTCGCCGCCACCGACGTCACGGTGGTCGCGGTGACGGCCCGCCCCGACGGCCCGGAGGACTTCGCCCGGCTGCTCTCCGACCTCCCGGCCAACGCCGTCGTCGCCGGTTACGTGCCGTTCGACCGGCTGCTGCGGTCGGCGAGCGTACTGGTGACCAACGGCGGCTACGGCGGCGTGCACGCCGCCTTGCAGAACGGGGTGCCGCTGGTCGTCGCCGGCGACACGGAGGACAAGCCCGAGGTGGCGGCGCGGGTGCAGTGGAGCGGCACGGGGATCGACCTGCGCACCGGACGTCCCGAGCCCGAGCAGGTCCGTCAGGCGGTCGTCGCCGTGCTGGGCGACGCGGGTCACCGCGCGGCCGCCGGGCGGCTGCGCGCGGAGATCGCCGCGTTCGACCCGTTCGGTACGGTGGCCGGCATCGTGGCCGGTACCACGACCGGCACCACGACCGGCACCAGCCCCGCGCGCGAGCAGGCGGCCGTCCCTCCGTGGGGTCACCGGTGACCACCCTGAGCAGCAGGTTCCGGCTCGCGGACACGGTCGCGGAACGCTTGCTCAGGCTCACCGCCGCCGAACGCCACAAGGTCGGCTTCCCCGGCTGGTCGGCGGCTTTCCCCCCGCCGCTCGTGCCCTTCCTGTCACACGAGCTCAACAACTACGGCGACCCCGGGTCCGACCCGGTCTTCCCCTGGCACACCAAGGACCTCGAACGCGAACTCGTCGACGACCTGGCCGGCCTGTTCGGCGCCTGCCCGGCCCGGCCCTGGGGCCACGTGACCAACGGGGGCAGCGAAGGCGTCCTGTACGGCCTGTGGCTCGCGCGGACGAAGCACCCACGGGCCAAGGTGTACCACTCCAGGACGGCGCACCCGTGCGTGGCCCGCAACGCCGGCATGCTGCGCATGGAGAACGTCGCCGTGGCGGCCGACGTCCGCGGCGAGATGAGCTACACCGACCTCATGCGGCGGCTCCTGGCCGACCCGAACCCGGCGGCGATCGTGGTGGCCACGATCGGCACCACGCTGACCGAGGCCGTGGACGACGTGCGCAGCATCCGCGCCGCGCTGTCGGCCGCCGGCAAGCGGTACCACCTCCACGCCGACGCCGCCATGTCGGGCATCCCGCTGGCGTTGCACGCCGAGGGCCGCCCGGTGTTCGGGCTGCACGCGCAGGGGGCCGACAGTCTGTCGATCAGCGGGCACAAGTTCCTCGGGGCGCCGTTCCCGTGCGGCGTCGTCCTGGCCAGGACCCGCCCAGCACGGCACCCTGGCACCTCGGACCTGCTGTGCGGCGCCTCCGACTCCTTCGCCAGCTCCCGCAACGGGCATGCCGCCCTGATCCTCTGGTACCTGCTCAAGGAGCGCGGGATCAGCGGCCTGCGGGAGCTGGCACACGCGGGGCGGGCCACCGCGGAGTACGCCCAGCGCCGGCTCGTCTCGGCCGGCTGGCCCGCCTGGCGGGCGCACCGCCATGCCCGCACGGTGGTGTTCCCTGCGCCGCCGCGCGCCGTCCTGGAGACGTGGGCGCTCCCGGTGGTCCGCGGGGTCAGCCACATCGTCTGCACCCCGGGCGTGTCCCGGTCCCGCGTCGACCGCTTCGTCGCGGCGGTCGGCGCCGCGATCCCCGAACCGATCAAGGACGGCCAGCCATGGACCACTCCCTCACGTGCTGTGTGATCATTCCGACGTACAACCGCGCCCGTCTGCTCGACTGGACCCTGCACGCGCTGACCCGCCAGGACCTGCCGCGCGACCGGTTCGAGGTGGTGGTCGTGGACGACGGATCGAGCGACGACTCGGCGGCCGTCGTGGACGGCTACCGTGACCGGCTCGCGGTGAGCTACCACTACCAGGAGGACCAGGGGTACCGGCTCGCCGCCGCCCGCAACGTGGGGATCGCGCACGCGAGCGCCGACGTCTGCGTCTTCATCGACTCGGGGGTGCTGGCCCACTCCCGCTGTCTCAGCGCGCATCTCGACAGCCACGCCTCCGCTGCCGGCCCGGTGGCCGTCGTGGGGTACGCCTACGGCTTCAACCTGGACAACGAGGACGCCCAGCTCATCGAGGCGACGGTCGACGTCACCGATCCCGACGCGAGCATCGACCGGCTGGCCGAGGACGGGCGGCTGGACCTGCGGGAGGAGTTCTACGTCCGGCACGGCGACCGGATCGGCGACCTGCCCGCGCCGTGGACGGTGTACTGGAACTGCAACGCCTCGGCCCGCACGGCCCAGCTGCGCTCGATCGGGGCGTTCGACGAGGCGTTCCGCAGCTGGGGCGGGGAGGACATCGATCTGGCGTACCGGCTGCACCGCGACGGAGCCCGGTTCGTCCTGAACCGGCAGGCGAGCTCGATCCACTACCCGCACGAGAAGAACGCGGACCAGAACATCGAGAGCTGCGCCCTCAACTACCGCTACATCGCCGACAAGTACCGGACACCGCTCACCCGGCTTCTCCTGCCGCTGCCGACCATCGACCCGTTCAACCTCAACGACGTCGCCCGCTTCCTCGACGTGCCGTCATGTGCGGACTACCTGGCCGGGAAGACGTGAGCGCGGTGCCGCGCCCTGGCCCGCAGTGGCGGGTCGTCCGGCTGGTTCCGCTGGCGGGGCCGGCGCTCCTGTCTGCGATGGTGCCGGTGAACCTGGCGCTCGGCGCGCTGCCGGTCGTCTTCGTCGTCGCCGCCGCCCACCTGCTGGCGGAGGTGCCCGCCGCGGTCGCCGCCGGCGCCGGGTCGCCCGCGGTCGACCGGCTGCTGACGGCGTTCGCGGTCGCCGCGGCGGCGTTCCTGCTGCGCGAGATCCTCTCTCCGCTGCAGGAGTCGCTGGGCGAGCTCGCCGCACGCCGGGTGGACGGCCTCATGTACGACCGTCTGATGGCGACCGCTCTGCGCCCGCGGGGCCTGGCCGCCCTCGAGGACCAGCGGGTCCTGGAAGCGCTGCGGCTGGCGTCGCGGGAACTGGAGTACGGGGTCCAGAGCCCGGGGCAGGCCTGCGCCGGAGCGCTCGCCCTGCTGGCCCGCGTGACCGAGTTGTGCTGCTGCCTCGTGGCCATCGGCGCGGCCTTCTCCTGGTGGGCCGCGCTCGGGCTCGCCGCAGTGGTGCTGCTGTTCCGCCACGGCCAGCGGGGCGGCCTACGCCGCTACGCGCGGGCGCGTGTCGCGCTGGCGGACGAGGAACGCCGGATCGACTATCTCCGGCGGCTCGTCATCGAGCCGGGCGCAGGCAAGGAGATCCGGGTGTTCGGGCTCATCCGGTGGTTGTCCGGGATGCTGGAGGACGCCTACCACGGATGGCTGCGGCCCCTGTGGGCGGCCCGGCGACGCGCGTACGTGTGGCCCTTCGTCTGGTTCACCGCCGCGGGGACCGCCGTCACCGTCGCCGTGTTCTGGGCGGTCGGCACGACCGCGGCGGACCGGCTCGCCCTGACCGGCTTCCTGATCGTCATGCAGGCGGCCCTGGGAGCGCTGCGGCTCGGCGAGCACTACTCGGAGGTGGACCTGCAGACCGAGGTCGGCATGCGCGCGCACGAGGCCGCCGAGCGCTTCGCCGCCCGGATCGACGCCTACCCCGGTGGCCGGGAGAGCGAGACCGCGGACGGTCCCCCGGCCGGCGAGGTGCCGGACCCGGTGCACGCCATCCGGTTCGACCAGGTCCGCTTCGGCTATCCGGGAGGGCGGGGGCGTGTGCTCGACGGCCTGGACCTGACCATCCCGGCCGGCCGGTGCACCGCCATCGTCGGCATGAACGGCGCGGGCAAGTCGACGTTGGTGAAGCTGCTGTGCCGACTGTACGACCCCGACGGCGGCACGATCCGCGTCGACGGGATCGATATCGCGTCCTTCCCCGTGACGGCCTGGCGCAGGAAGCTGAGCGTCGTCTTCCAGGACTTCGCCCGCTACGAGGTATCCGCGGCCGAGAACATCGGCTTCGGCGCCGTCGGCGCGCTGGACGACCGGGCGGGGATCGAGGCGGCCGCGCGTACCGCCGGGGTGCCCGCCGTACTGGGCGCGGCGCCCGGCGGCCTGGACGTGCCCCTGGCCAGGCACCTGTCGGGCGGCGCGGACCTGTCCGGCGGGCAGTGGCAGCGGATCGCCCTGGCCCGCACGCTCTTCGCGTTGCGGCACGGCTCCCCCGTCATCGTCCTCGACGAGCCGACCGCGAGCCTCGACGTCCGCGCCGAGACCCGGTTCTTCGACGAGTTCGCCGAGCTCACCCAGGGCGCTACCACGTTGCTGATCTCGCACCGGTTCGCCACCGTACGCCGCGCCGACCTCATCGTCGTCCTCGCCGGCGGCCGCTGCGTCGAGCAGGGCGGCCATGACGAACTGATGGCGCGGGACGGCCGGTACGCCCACATGTTCCGCCTGCAGGCCCACCGCTTCGCCGGCTACACGGGGGACCCGACGTGAGAGAGGTGTCCCGTACCGTACGGCACCTGGTCGGCGGGGCCTGGCGGGCGGACCGCGGCAAGACCGTGACCGCGTTCGCGCTGGTGCTGGCCGGCGCCGCGTCCGCTCCCCTCCTGGCCGCCTGCCTGGGCGCCATGACCGACCACCTGCTCGCCGGCCGATCCGATGCCGCGGTGCTCGCCGGAGCCGGCGTCGCCGTGTTCGCCATCGTGTCGCTGACCTTCGGCCACTTCGCGCACATCGCGTACTTCGAGCTGTCCGAGCTCGCCGAGATCGACTTCGACCTGCGGCTGGCGGCGCTGTCCAACGGAACGCCCGGGACCGCCCACCACGACCGGCCGGAACACGCGGACACGTTCACCGTGCTGCAGCGGGAGAGCCGCCGCTTCCACACCGGTCTCGGCGCGGTCGTCAGCGCCGCCGGCCTCGCGATCGCCATGGCCTGCACCGCGATCCTGCTGGCCCGCGTGAGCGCGCTGCTCCTGCTGCTGCCGCTCGCCGTGGTACCGCCGCTGGTCGCCGGACGCCTGGCCGATCGGGCCATGGCCCGCGCCCGGCAGGATTCGGCCGAGCCGACCCGCATCGCGCTGAACCTGTTCCGCCTGGCCACCACGGCCCGGCACGGCGGCGAACTGCGGGTCTCGGCGCTCGGACCGGAGCTGCGCGAACGCCACGCACGGTTGTGGGCGACCGCGACCCGGCGGCTGTGGCGAGGACAGCTCACCGCCACGGTGATCCGTGCCGCGGGGCTGGTGACGTTCGCGGCGGGGTACACGGGCGCGGTGCTCGTCGCCGTCCGGAGCGCGGTGTCCGGGGGCGCCTCGCCGGGCGGGGCCGTCCTGGTCGTCGTGCTGGCCGTACAGGTCAACCAGCAGGTCACCACCGCTGTCCGGCTGATGCAGGACCTGCACAGGATGGCCACCGCGCACCGGCGGCTGGACGACCTGGCTGCCGCCGTCGCGGAGCCGCCGGCGGCCGTCCGCCACGACCCCCCGGACCGGCTCGATCGGGGGATCACCCTGGAGGACGTCAGCTTCGCCTACCCCGGCACGACGCGGCCGGTGCTGACGGACGTCCGGCTGACCCTCCCGGCCGGCGCCACCGTGGCCGTGGTGGGCGAGAACGGCGCCGGCAAGTCCACCCTGGTCAAGCTGCTGTGCGGGCTCTACAGGCCCACCGCCGGGCGGATCCTGCTCGACGGCGTCGACCAGCGTGAGGTGGCGCCCGACCAGTGGCGGCTGCGCGTCTCGGCGGGCTTTCAGGACTTCGTACGGTACGAGCTGACGCTCCGGCAGGCGGTCGGCCTGGGCGACCTGCCGAGAATCGCCGAGGATGCCGTGGTGGCCGCCGCCCTGGAGCGCGCCGCCGCCTCCGACATCGTCCCCCGCCTCCCGCACGGCCTGAGCACCCAGCTGGGCCGGTCGTACGCGGACGGCGCCGAACTGTCCGGCGGCCAGTGGCAGAAGCTGGCCCTGGGCCGCGCGTTCATGCGCGAGGCTCCCCTGCTGCTCGTCCTGGACGAGCCCGGCTCGGCGCTCGACCCGGAAGCCGAGCACACCGTGTTCGAACGGTACGCCGCGCAGGCCAGGCGCATCGGCCGGTCGGTGGGCGCGATCACGGTGGTCGTCACGCACCGCCTGTCCACCGTCCGCACGGCCGACGTCATCGTAGTCCTCGACGAGGGCCGGGTGTCCGAAATCGGTGATCACGCCACCCTGATGGCGGCCGGCCGGACCTACGCCGACCTGTTCACGATGCAGTCCGCCGCATACGCCTTCAGCCGGCACCCGGTGAACGATGCCCTCACTCAGCCGATCGCCGACAGCGGCCCGGTGCGGAGGAAACCGGGCCCGGGGTAGCTGTATGACCACGAGCGGCGCCTGGCCGGCAGTACATCGCGGCTCGTTGACGGCGGCGCTCCGGTGTCCGCAGCACCACGCACCGCAGGTGTACACGATCCGCTGTCGGATCCTCCGTACCGATCGGGACATTGGCATGCCGGAGGGCGCGGTGAGCCGGCCCGGCCGTCCATGATGGCCTCGTGCAGCGTTGGGGGGGGGGAGCGCGTCAAGGCGTCGCCGTGACGGAACCGCGGACTCTGGCTGGCCGAGCAGGTGACCCTGGCTTATGGCCGGCGCGCCCCAAACGCGCGACCGGCCGGTTCTCGCGTACAGAACCGGCCGTCGACCCGCCGCGGGCGATACGGCGAGACTCCGCCCGCCAGGCTCTGATCACTGGCGCAGGAACGCGGTGACCATCGGCAGCACCAGGTCGGGCCGGATGACCTGCAGGTGCTTCGTGTCCGGCAGGATCGCCAGGTGCGCGTTCGGCAGCAACTGCTTCATCTCGACGCTGTGCTCCAGCCGGACGAAGTCGGTGTCGCCGATGATGATCAGGACCGGCATCGTCAGCCGGGCCAGCTGTTCGTCGGTCCACCCTGCGAACTCGTGCACTGCCGGCTGGAACTTCATCACGGACGGGAAGAAGTTCTCGGGATCGGGCGCCACCTCGTCGTAGGCGCGCTTCATCGCCGCGGACTCCTCCTCGGTCGGCATCCGAGGCGAATCGAGCTCCAACGCCGTGATCTCGGGGTAGTACCCCTCATTCCGGGTTGACCGGAAGTGCGAGGCCGCCAGCACGACCCGACCGGCCCGATCCGGGGCCGAGACGGCGACCTCGGTGGAGACCAGCCCACCCAGGCTGTAGCCGAAGAAGTCGGCCCGCTCGACGCCGAGGTGGTCGAGCAGCGCGATCACGTCCTCGGCGCACTGCCGGATGGAGAACGGCCGGTCGCTGTCGGCGGTGTGCCCGTGCCCCTGCAACTCGACACCGATCACCTTCCGCTCGGCGGACAACGCCGGCAGCAGTGAGTCGAAGCTCAGATGGAACGTGTACGCGCCGCCGTGCAGCATGACCAGCGGCGGGCCGGGCCGATCGGCGCCCAGAACCTCGTAGTAGAGGTCGATGCCGTTCACCGGGGCGTACGCACCTTGAGTCATGTCGATTCCCCTCGCCGCCGTCTACCGGCTCGGCCTATAGGTCAGCACCACTGTGCCGTTACCGATCTCGGTCACCTTCGTCAGGTCCATGGCGGTAGTACCAAGGCCGGCCAGCAGCGACTCACCGGATCCGGCGACGAACGGTGAGATGCTCAGATGCAGCTCGTCGAGCAGCCCTGCCTCGACCAGCGCCCGGCTGAACGGGCCGTTGCCGTACTTCACCAATGTGCCGCCGCCGGCCTCCTTGAGCCGGGCGACCGCCTCGACCGCATCGCCCGCCAGCACCTCCGCGTTCCACGTGGTCCCGGTCAGCGTGGTGGAGGCGACGTACTTCGGCAGAGAATTGATCTTGTCTGCGACGTCGCCGGTCAAGGTCGGCCACGTCTGGGCGAAGCCCTCATAGGTCACCCGGCCGAGCACGAGACCGACCGCCGAGGACAGCAGCCCGAGCTGATAGGCGAAGTGGTCCTCGTTGGGGACGACCTTCTGCTGCCCGGCCCACCAGGCGTCGCCGGACATTTCCCGTCGATCGAGAGGTGGTCGTATTCGATCAGTTTCCGCACGCCGGGAGTCAACCACCCGGCGGATCGGCCCGTCTTGTATCGAACCGAACCCCTGTCACCACGCCATCACAACGCCATCACAACGCCAGAAACGGGATGCCGGACCGCAACTCGCCCGGGGTGTGACCGGTCGCCCACCGCATCGCCCGCGCGAGCTGCGACTGATCGTAATAGCCGCCGGCGGTGACCACGTCGGCGATCGAGCTGCCCGCCGTGAGGAGTTGCGCGGCGTGCCGTGCCTGCTCGATGCTGGCGAGCTTGCGGTGCGAGATCCCGACGGCCCGGCGGAACCGGATCTGCGCCATCCGCTCCGACATGCCACGTGGGCGTTCGCCGTGCCTGATCTCGTCGACGAGCGGGTCGAAGAACAACAGACCAGCGCGCACCAACCGGTCGACGAAGACGTCGACGTTCTGCGCGGTCGGCATCTCCCAGTCCCGATTGTCCAGCAGGATCTTGCCGCCCGGCAGGGTCGGCAACACCGCGTCCCTGAGGTCGGTCAGACCGGAGGGCGGGTACAGCGGCAGGTAGGCACCGAGCCGCAGGTCCACGCCGAAGAACTCCCAGCCCTCCAGGCACGTCAGCGATGTGCCCCTCGTCTCCGGCCCGCGCACGTGCACCGTGATTCCGTCATCGCCCTGTGCGAACGCGAGCATGGATGAGGTCTTGACCGCCGAGCTGAAACCGGTTGTGGCCTCACAAGTCGCCGACCACACCCGTTGCACCAGCGGGAGTTCGCCCGCCACAGCGTTGAAGATGAGCCCCACGCGGCGTGACTATAGACCACTCAAGACGCAGGCCGCGTGGCGCACACCAGAAGACCGACCACGGCGCCGACCACACGATCTCCCGCCGGGCGCTGACGGTCGGATTGCCTTATCGTGGAGCAAGAAGTCGCCGCCGAGGACCTGCGTAAGGATGCGGTGCGCCCGACGACGGCGGTCGTGTCATCGTCGTGACGGAACGGGGCCAGGAACTACGGGTCCGGAAGAACTGGAAGTCTCCCTCCACCGTGGCCCACCGTGAAGGTGCTGCCGAGGACGGCACCAACCCCGTGGTCCTGGGCGATGAGACAGTGGGCGTTGTCCGGCTGGGTGATGGGGAAAAGCTGCGTTACCGGCTGAAAAAGGGGGACCTTTGGCGCTCCGTCCCCAAGGTCACATTCGCCGGTCCCACGCTGCCGTACGACCTGGAGACCGTTCGGGCCGACCGCCCTCTGGGGCGCGACAGCGTGCTGCTCCGCGCCGAGCGGACCGGGACCTGACCACGGCTCCCCCTGGACCGTGGGACCGGGAGGAGTTCTACGCCGTCAACCTGAAGGCCGGGACCATCAAGTGGGCCGATTACCGGGCGGCCGAAATCTGCGGAACAGAGGGAGAACACATCAGGAGGCAGGCCTACGCACGGGACTCCGTGCCCGAACCGGTCGCAGAACGCCCCGTACCGTCGAAGGACCGCGAGCGCCGTCTCTGATCTGGCACCCGCGGACAGGCGACCGGTCTTGATCACGCGGCTGGTCCCCTCGGAGTCGGCGTCGGTGATGCCGGGCCGGATGAAGGCGAGGACCGGCGCGCTACGGCCCCGGCGACCTGCCCCGCGCCGTATGGAGGACCTCGAGGATGACCGACCTGGACATCGACCGCGATGGGCCTCGGCGAGGATTCACGTGAGCG
This sequence comes from Nonomuraea sp. K271, assembly GCF_009908215.1. Taxonomy (NCBI): domain Bacteria; kingdom Bacillati; phylum Actinomycetota; class Actinomycetes; order Streptosporangiales; family Streptosporangiaceae; genus Nonomuraea; species Nonomuraea sp. K271. The sequence continues at coordinate 37,501 of NZ_JAAAHR010000083.1, forward strand.
CGATGGAGCGAAGGTCTATCTGGTCGTCGCGGCGTTGGCCGGTGACGGATCATCGGGCCGCAATCCGCCTTCCGGGCAGCGACAAGCGTGACCCTGCGGAAAAGGATGAACGCTGCCGGTGCGCTGATGATCAGGAGGCTCGACGAGGGAACGATGAGATGCCAGCCGCGGCGAGCGCGGGACTACCGCTTCACCCAGGTGGCCGACAGTGACACTCCACCATCTACCCGTCGATCCCCCGGCCCTGTGACCTGAACCTGCTGATCAACGCGGAGGAAACCGCTGGACCGCAGCGAGCGTGGCCGGACCTGCCGCCCCGTGACGGTCCGACCGTGCGGGTGACGGCCGAGACCACGGTCCGACGACGGTCCAGACAACGAGAAGGCCGGTGCCTCCGATGGAGGACCGGCCTCTGACTTGCGTTTTCGTGGTGGGCGATACTGGGATCGAACCAGTGACCTCTTCGGTGTGAACGAAGCGCTCTCCCGCTGAGCTAATCGCCCGCCCTGCCGGCTCCGCTTGGTGCCGACGAGGAAAACCATACCGCACTCTGGTGCCTGCTGGCGAAGCGATGTGATCAGAAGTGGGTAGGCAGGGCGGTGGGAGGG
>NZ_JAAAHR010000084.1:0-37879 GCF_009908215.1 Nonomuraea sp. K271
GGGGTGGGGAGCGGCGGGCACCGAGAGGAGGGCGGCCAGGTGAGCGGCGAAGTCGCCGTCGCCGCCCGCCGCCTGGAACGCCCGTACCGCCTCACTCAGCCGCCCGGTTCCGAGCAGCGCGCACGCGACGTTGTGGTACGCCCGCGCGGCCTCCTCCGCATACCGGGGGTCGTCCTCGGCCAGGATCCGGTACCTGGCCGCCGCCTCCTGCGCGGGCTTGAGCGCGCCACCGGCCTCGCCTCCGAGCAGCAGGCAGGCGCCCAGGTCGAACAGCGCCTCGGCCCGCCCGGCCGCCTCCTCGTACGGGGGAGCGGCCGCGTGGATCTCCACGGCCTCCGCAGCCGCGGCGACCGCCTCGCCCACTCGTCCCGCGGCCGCCAGCCGGCCCGACAACATGGACAGCGCATCCGCCAGCGCGCCGCGGTCGCCTCGCGTCCGGTGGCGGCGCACGGCCAGCTCGCTCAGCGTCACGTCGAGGGCCCGAAGGCCCGGCCGGGCCGGCCCGGTCCGTACGGGTAAGGCGACCATCACCTCCGGCTCGGCGGGGAACAGCCCGAGTACGGAGTCGACGAGGTCGCCGAGCCGCGTACCCGGATGGGTCACCGCCTCCTCGACCAGGCTGCCGGCCCTGGCCGTGACGAGCGTCCGCAGCGCCGACCTGACCCGCGCCCCACCCGCGCACACCCGCAGGACGTCCAGCATCCGTACGAGATGCCCGACCGTGCGGCCCTCCAGGTCGTGTACGGCGAGCACGAGCAACTCCAGGCCCTCCGTGCCGGACAGGAGCTGCTCGGTCACGAGGTCAGGGCCGGGCAGGGCGAGCCGTTCGCCGCCGGGCAGGACGCGGCGGAGCCAGGCGGCCACGTCCTGGACGTGGCCGTCGAGCGCGGGCCCGCCGGTCGCGGCGTCGCGCAGCCCCGGTACGGCGGCCGGGAGCAGGCCGGGCAGTTCGGCGGGTGTGGGCGCGGTGAGCGCGACCGCCGCCACGGCCTGGCGTGCCGTCGCCGCGTCCACCCGCTCGTGCTCGGCGGGCCAGGCGCGTGCCCACTGGTCCAGTTCCCGTACGACGAACCGCTCCAGGAGCCCGCCGCGCGCGTGCTCGCCCTCGTCGCGCAGCCGTATGAGGGCGGCCAGGTGCACGTGGAGCGGCAGGCCGTACTCGGGGTCGTCGAGGCGGGGCGGGGCGGGCAGCATGGCCCTGCTGGGGGCGAACGCCTTCATGGCGGCGCGGGCGTGCTCCGTCCGCTCGGGCAGGGTGAGCGGGCTGGTGTTGAGCTGGATCGTCGTGGTGTTCAGCCGCCGCAGCCAGCCGCCCGCCGCCGTGTCGAGACGCCGCCACCAGCCCGGATCGCCCGGCTCGCGGGCCACGAGCAGCAGACGTACGCGGGGGTTGCGGCCGTGCCTGGCCAGCCGCCGTACGAACTCGCCCACCAGTGGCACGGCAGGCTCGACGTGCTCGACGACGAGCAACGTCGGCCGTACGGCGTCCAGCGCGGCACCGTCCCCTCCGGCGAACAGCCCGGATGAGGTGGCCCCGGGTGAGGCGGCCGGGCCGGGGCCGCCGAGGGCGAGGCCGTACAGCGTGTCCAGAGGCAGGAGACCGGCGTCCCACCCGGACCCGGCCAGTTCCGCGCACAACTCGCCCGCCAGCCGGGACTTGCCGGTGCCCGGACGGCCGGTCAGCACCGCGATGGACAGCGCGGCCGGTCCGGCGGCCCAGGCGCGCAGCCGCGCGAGCTCCTCCTCTCGCCCCAGGAACGGCACCACGGCGTGGCGGGCCGGCAGCAACGCCCAGTCGGGGCCGTTCGGCGGCGGCTCTTCGCGGGCGGGTGCGAGCAGGTCCGCCAGCGGCACGGAGGGTTCGCCGCCGGTCACGGTCTCGAGACGGCCCGGTGGCACGCCGGCCAGCTCACGGAAACGTGCGTCGCTCAGCAGCGCGGTCACCGGCACGGCGTCCAGGTACGGGGCGGCGCCTGAGGTGACCAGGCCGATGATCTGACCGGCCGGCTCGGCGAGCAGGGCGGCGCCCGGCATGCCGCCCCAGACCGTGCCCGGCACCGCGTGGGTTCCGGGGTCGCCGACGGAGACCGTCAGCACTTTCGACGCCGGGTCCGCCGGGGCGTCGACCACGCCGGTCAGCGTCTCGGCGTCACGGAACCCGGCCCGCTGACCCGCCCGCGGAAACCCTCTGGCCAGGCACCGTACGCCTGGCGCGGCGGCCCTGGCCCAGCGCACGTGCTCGATGCCGGGCAGCTCGGCCCACGGGGAGCCGGGCACCCGCAACAGCACCGCGCCGGTCGCGCCTCGCCCCCGCCACACCTGCTCGGCCGGGACCCACCGGGCCGACCAGGGCGCGCGCACCTGGCACGGCGTATCGGGCCCGACCACCTGGCCGGAGGCCAGCACCAGGTCGGCGCCTATCACGTATCCCGATCCGGTCACGCCGACGAGGTCGTCGTGACCGGAGTAGACCTCGACGACCCGTTCGAGCGCGAGGCGGTGTGGTGGCGTGTCCATGGGTCCGCCCATTTAGGTACGTCGCGACGTGTCGTCCCCCGACGAGCGTGTGATCTCACTATCGCACTATGGCTTGGAAATTTCCGCTCTTGTCATGCCTTCGCAGACGTGCCCCTCCCCGTACCCTCGCAGCCGGGTCGGTCAGAGGCTCTCCCGCAGCGCCTTCACGAGCGCTTCCGTGCCCGGCGGGTGGGGTGGTTCGCCGTAGACGGCGGCGTACACGTGCCGGGTGGAGCCCGGCACCTCGGTCACGTGGACGCCGGGGTGGCGGTGGGCGGTGAGCGCCAGCCCTGGCAGGAGGGTGAGGCCCAGCCCCGCCGCCACGAGCGCCTGCACGGCCACTATGTCGTCGCTGGTGAACGAGATGCGCGGGGTGAAGCCCGCCTTGTCGCAGATGTCCAGCAGGTGGCTGCGGCACCGGTCGCAGCCCGCGATCCAGGGGGATTCGGCGTGGTCGGCGAGCCCGCCGACCGGTGTGCTGGACACCAGGTAGCTGAGGTCGTCGAAGAGGTGGATCATGTGCAGGCCGTTCCCCTCGGGGGCGGCGTCGTCCCAACGGAACATCACCGCCACGTCCGCCCGGCCCGACCGCAGCAGCCTGAGCGCCTCCGGCGGCTCGGTCTCCGTGAGCTCCAGGCGCAGCCCCGGGTGGGCGGCGGCGAGCAGGCCCGCCGCTTTCGGGATGAACGTGCCCAGCGCGGAGGGGAAGGCGGTCAGCCGCACCCGGCCGGTGCGCAGCCCGACGTGGGCGGCCAGTTCCTCTGAAGTGGCGTCGAGACGGCCGATGATCTCGGCGGCGCGTTCGGCGAGCAGCCGGCCCGCGTCGGTGAGCCGGATGCCGCGCCCGGCGCGCTGGACGAGCTTGGCCCCGGTCTCCGCCTCCAGTCTGGCCAGGTGGTGGCTGACGGAGGGCTGGGAGTAGTGGAGCTCCTTGGCGGCCGCGGTCAGCGAGCCCGTACGGGCGACCGCGAGCAGGACGTGGAGCCGGGTGACGTCGAGCATTCATCAATCATATCTATTGATGGACCAGAAGACTTCTGTTGGACCTATTGGTCCGGATGGAGCACGGTAGAAGGGAAGGCGAATACCAGGGAGTACTCATGCGCACCGTCACCGCCGTCCGTCCGGGGCTGGATCCGCTCGTGTCCGGCATCTCCGGGATCGTGGCGCGCGAGCAAACGTCGCGCGACACCGCGTACGCCGTCGCCGATCTGCTCCGCGGCGGCCTCCCCGGGCTCGACGTCCTCACGCCGGAGGAGCGTGCCGGCTCACCTGACGGGTACGTGTCCCGCGTGCTGCACGCCCAGGAGGACTTCTCGATCGTGGCGGTCGTGTGGCGGCCCGGCCAGTTCACGGCGATCCACGACCATGTCTCGTGGTGCACGTTCGGCATTCTCAGCGGCGTCGAATACGAGACCCTCTACCGCGACATGGGTGACCATCTGGTGGAGATCGGCCGCGCGGCCAACCGTCCCGGGGAGGTCAGCGGGTTCGCGCCTCCCGGTGACATTCACATGGTGCGCAACACGAGCGACGAGGTGGGCGTGTCGCTCCACGTGTACGGCGCCGACGTGAGCCGGCTCGGCAGCAGCGTGCGCCGCGTCTACGACCTGCCCGTCAGGTAGCACCCTCCATCGGCCGCCCCGCGCACGCCGGCGCCGGGCGGCCTTGTCATGCGCTCCTGTAGCCTCAGGTAGGAAAGGAAATTTGCGCAACTTATATTGCGCAAATTTCCTTTCCTATTTACCATGGAGCTATGGCCGCCGAGAAGAACCATCGCGTCAAGGACATCGACACGCTCAAGGCGCTTGGCCACCCGCTGCGCATCAAGCTCTACCGCGCGCTCTTCATGGCGGGCACGGCGACCGCGTCGCAGCTGGCCGACAAGGTCGACGAGCCCGTGTCCCTGGTCAGCTACCACCTGCGCAAGCTGTCCGCGCACAGGATCATCGAGGAGGCAGAGCCGGGCAGCGGCGACGGCAGGGAGCGGTGGTGGCGGCCGGTCTCGACCACGATCAGCACCAGGGACGAGGACTGGCGCGAAGCCCCCGAGCGGGCCGCCGTCCACGCGGCCGTCTCCCGCGTGTACGCCCGCCAGCGCTACGAGATGTACGAGGAGCACCTCGACACCAGGGACACCTGGAGTGACGACTGGCGCGGCGTGTCGTTCAGCTCCGAATACCTGTTCACGCTCACGGCCGAGGAACTTCAGGAACTCGGCCGTGAGCTCGACGAGCTGGTCGCGAAGTGGCGCGAGCGCGGCACGGCGGCCCGCGAGGCAGGCGAGACACAGGGGCGCGAGAACGTCGTCCTGCACGTCAACGGCTTCCCGTTCCGCACCTGAGGAGACGTGATGATGAACAGCGACCTGTTCCTGTACGTCGAACACCAGCGCGCCCGCGAGCTGCGCGCGGAGGCGGAGCGCCACCGCGTGACCACGAAGCCCGTCCCAGCCGTCCGCCGCTGGCAGATCCGCCTGGGCTGGACGCTGGTCGAGATGGGCCTGCGGCTCGTGCACCGCCGTCCCGCGCACAACTGACCGGCCGCGCCCGCGGGGTCAGGGCAGGTCGCCGGCGTTGTCGACGATGCCGGCGCCGAGCACCGACATCCCGGTGGCCTCACCGTCGCCCACAGACTTGACGCCCATGTAGCGGTAGTCGCCGGAGTCGAGGATGTAGACGGACTTGCCGTGAGCACCCGCGTCGAAGACCACGCCCACGCCCGCGCGGCCGTCCATGTCCGTCGCGTTCTCCTCGACGGAGACGTGCGGGAGCTTGGCCAGCGCCCGGTACATCGCGGCGCGCGTGTCCGGCGGGATCATCGGCCCGAACTTCATGTACCACCCGATCGCCCCGAACACTTTGACGTCGTCGGCGATCTCGGGAGGACACATAGGCGCGCACACCGACAGCGGGGTGCGGGCCGTCTCGAGCCCGCGGAAGTGCTTCACCAGGGCGTCGGGGTCGGTCGGCAGGGCCTCCACCTCCCGCTGGGTGCGGGTGACGTCGGTCGGCCCCTTCTCCGGGGGCCCCACCTTGAGCTCACCGCCTTCCTGGCGCAACGCCGTCTTGCCCCCGTCCATCCGGCTCCAGTGTTCGAAGGTCGGCAGGCCGCCGCCCATGTGCTGCGATTCCTTCAGGTAGAACCACTGGTCGGGCCTGATCTCCTGGGCGGTGGATCGGCCGGCCACCAGCGCGGCCCGCTCCAGCACCGTCTTCGTCACCGCCGGTCGCGTCGTCGTCGCGACCGACGGCTGCACGTTCCCGCCCCCCGAGGTGGCGACGGCCGTCGCGGCGACGGCCAGTGCGCATGCCCCGGCCGCGGTCAGCCCCAGCCGCAGCCGGTACACCGGTCGCCGCGCCGGCATCGGCGCCGGACCCGCCGTGCGCCGGGCCAGTGCGCGCTCCACGCCACGCAGGTCCTGCTGCTCGGGAACCTCGTCCCGCATCCTGTTGAGCAACTCGATCTCGTTCACCGTCTCCGCTCCTCTTCCACTGCCGCAGGGTCGACGCCGCCCAGCACCCGGCGTAGTTTGTTCCGAGCCCGGCTGACCCGCGACCGCACCGTGCCCACAGGGACACCGAGAGCGGCCGCGGCCTGCTCGTAGGTCAGGTCCGCCCACGTCACCAGCAGCAACGTGTCGAGGTGCCGCCGGGACAGCCCGGATAGCGCCCTGGCCAACTGCCTGCTCACGCCGTCCGCGCTCACCCGCCGGTCCACCTCGTCCGTGAACGGCTCGATCACCGCGTCGACCCCTGTCCGGCTCAGCGCCTTGTACAGGCCGATCTCGCGGCGGCGGTGCCGTCCGACAAGGTTGGTGGCGATGCCGTACAACCACGCCCTCTCGTCGCCGCGGGTCGCGTCGTACGACGCCAGGTGCTGCAGGGCCACGGCGAACGTCTCGGCGACGATGTCGTCCGCGGGCTCCAGGCCGAGGCGCCGGATGACGTAGCGCCTGAGCTCGGGGGCGTGGCGGGTGAACAGGGCGGCGAATCGCTCGGACTCGTGCCGGGATATGGCGCCCGCCGGAGCGTCACGGCCCGCCTCCATGGCTCCGGGCCCCGGCGAGGCGGGCGCCCGGCTCTCGTGTCGCATCTCGTGCCTTTCGGGTGCTGCATGTCATGACAGAGGTGATTGCCATGAGCGTCACCCGAGGTTCCATCTTTTCCGCGCAGGTGTTGACCCGGCGGCCGACGGTGCCGCCTGCCTTCGCTGCGGGCGCCATCCGGCGGCGGGAGAGGGCAGCGTCACAGAAGGGGAAGAAGCGCTCGCGCGTCCGGGCGGGCGCCGAGGGTCATGACGTGATCCGCCAGGCGCTCCCGCCCCGGCGCGAGGCCGTGGAACTTCGCCAGCAGCCGCTCGTCGGAGAGCGGGTTGGCAGGGGAGCCGAGCGGGTCGCTCACCCTGGCCCGCCGTACCGCGCCCGAGGTCGTGGTGACGGTCAGGAACGGCTCGTCGATGCCGCCCATCTCCTCGTCCGCCTCCAGATCGACGAGGTCCATGAGCGCGGCGGCCCGGGGGTCGTGGCGCCGTTCAGGAGAGTAGGCGGCCAGGTCGGCGTCGCCGTACAGGATCCTCGCGGCGATGGCGTACGGCAGGCTCAGCTGCGCGGCGGGCAGGGTGGTGACGTCGCGGCCGCCGCACATGCCGGCCACGAGCGGGCTCAGCCGCACGTGGATGCGGGCGATCTCGCCGGGGTGCAGGTCCAGGCCGCCGATGGCGTCGATGGAGGAGTGGGTGCTGCGGCAGGCCGCGTACGGCTTGATGGAGCAGCGCGAGATCCGCCACTCCGTGCCGAGGCCGCGGGTGAGGGCGCCGGGGTCGGCGTCGGCGCCCGCGTAGGTTCGCAGGAAGCCGCCCCAGACGTCGTCGAAGACGCGGCCGGGGCCGCTCGCGCCGGACGCGGCCAGCAGCGCGGCGGTCAGGCCGCCCTCGGCGGCGCGGCCCGCGTGCAGCCGCTTGCTCGCCGCGCCGTCGTGCACGAAGGCCCACAGCCCGCCGGAGAAGCCGGCCGCGAGTCCCAGCGCGTGGGCGGTTCGCGCGGCGTCCAGCCCCAGCAGTCGCGCGCTCGCCGCCGCCGCGCCGAACGTGCCGCAGGTGCCCGTCGAGTGCCAGCCGGCCTGGTTGTGCGCGGCGTAGCCGCCGCACGCCTCCAGCGTGCGACGGGCCACGTCATACCCCAGGACGACCGCCTCCAGCAGTTCGCGGCCGGTGACCGGACGGTCGGTGAGGCTGAGGCATGCCAGCGCGGCGGGCGCCACCACGGCCCCGGAGTGGTCGCAGCCGCCGGTGTCGTCGAGTTCGAGCGCGTGCGCCGCCACGCCGTTGAGCAGGGCCGCGTCGCGAGGGGCCGCGCTCAGCCCGGTTCCCCAGACGGGTGCGTCCCCGGGACCGGCCAGGCCGGGAACGGGCGCGGTGGCTCCGGCCAGTGCGGCGCCCAGCGTGTCGAGGAGGTGCCGTTCGGCCCGCTCGGCCACGTCGGGCGGCAGCGGGGGCGGCTCGGCGACAAGGCCGGCGAGCGCCCGGAGGGCATCCACGCGGGTGGCCGGGGGCGTCATGGGGCGGCGGTCCCGTTGAGGGTGACCTGCTCGATGGCGTTGTCCTTGAGTCCCCACTTGTCGAGCAGGCTCGCGTAGGTGCCGTCCTGCTGCAGGGCGCGCAGGGCCCTGATGACCGCGTCGCGCAGGCGCGGGTCCTGCTTGCCGAACCCCATGGCCTGGTGCACCTCGGTGAACGGCTCGCCGATGAGGTGGAACTTGCCGGGGTCCTGCTCGAAGATGTACGGGAGGGTCTCGCTGCCCTGGACCGCGGCGTCGACCCTGCCCTGGGTGAGCTGGGTGCGCGCGTCGGCGGAGCCCTCCGTGCCGAGGACCTTGATCGCCTTGCCGCCGCAGTTCTCCTCGCTCCACTTCTTGATCTCGCCGGGGAAGGACGTGCGGCGGCTGGCGCCCACGGACTTGCCGCACAGGCGCTTCTGATCGTCGACCTTGGTGGTGGAGAAGAACTGCGCGCCCGAGCGCAGGTAGCCGACGAGGTCGAGCGTCTTACGCCGTTCGGGCAGGTCGCTCATGCCCGAGAGGATCATGTCGATGCGCCCGGTCGTGACCGCGCTCTGCAACTGCTCGAAGGAGGTCTCCTGCCACTTCATCGTGACACCGAGCTGCTTGCCGACGGCGTTGCCGAGATCGATGTCGAAGCCCGTGAGCTTGTTGGTCGAGGGATCCTTGAACTCCAGCGGCGGGTAGTTGGGCACGTTGCCGACCACCACCGTTCTCGACTCGGCTATCTTCGGCGGAAGCCCGCCTTCCGACGCGGACGCGAGGTCGTCCGGCGCCTGCGCGGTGCAGGCGGTCGCGGTCAGGGCGAGACAGGCGATGAGCAGGATGGGACGGGACACCGGAACTCCTAGAGAACTGCTGAGAGGAAGGTCTTCGTACGCTCGTGGGCAGGTTTGACCAGGACCTGGCCGGGGGGTCCCGTCTCGATGACGCGGCCTTCGTCCATGAACACGACCTGGTTCGCGACCTCCTTGGCGAAGCCCAGCTCGTGGGTGACGACGACCATGGTCATGCCGGACGCGGCCAGGTCGCGCATGACCGCGAGCACGTCGCCGACCAGCTCGGGGTCCAGCGCCGAGGTGGGCTCGTCGAACAACATCAGCCGTGGCCGCATCGCCAGCGCGCGGGCGATCGCGACCCGCTGCTGCTGCCCGCCGGACAGGGTCGAGGGATAGGCGTCAGCCTTGTCCGCGAGCCCCACCCGCTCCAGCAGCTCCAGCGCCCGCGTGCGGGCGGTGTCGCGCGATTCGCGCAGCACCCTGATCGGGCCCTCGACGACGTTCTCCAGCGCGGTCATGTGCGGGAACAGGTTGAACCGCTGGAACACCATCCCGATCGGCCGCCGCTGCCGGGCGATCCGGGCGTCGCTGAGCTGGTGCAGCCTGCCGTCGCGCTCCTCGTAGCCGATCAGCTCGCCGTCGACCCAGACGGCGCCGTCGTCGATCGTCTCCAGCTGGTTGATGCAGCGCAGGAACGTACTCTTGCCCGAGCCGGACGGCCCGATGACGCACAGGACCTCACCCGCGGCCACGTCCAGCGAGATGCCCTTCAGCACGTGGTTGCTGCCGAAACGTTTGTGCACGTCGACTGCCTTGATCATTTCCGGACCCCTCGGGAGAAGCGGCGCTCGACGACCATCTGGCCCAGGCTGAGGATGGTGACCACGATCAGGTACCAGAACGTCGCCACGAACAGCAGCTCCATGACGCGGTTGTTGGCGTAGTAGATGTTCTGGGCGCTGTGCAGCACCTCCTGGTACTGGATCGCGCTGGCCAGGGACGTGAGCTTCACCATGCTGATGAACTCGTTCCCGATCGGGGGCAGGATGACCCGCATGGCCTGCGGCAACACGATCCTGCGCAGCGTCTGGAAGCGCGTCATCCCGATCGCCTGCGCGGCCTCGGTCTGCCCCTGGTCGACCGAGAGGATGCCGCCGCGCACCACCTCGGAGGTGTAGGCGCCCTGGCAGATGCCCAGCCCGAGCAGCGCGGCGACGAACGGCGTCATCAGGTCGACCATGCGCGCCTCGACGATGCCGGGGATGACGACGTACGGGAAGACCAGCGCCAGGTTGAACCAGAGGAAAAGCTGCAGCAGCTGCGGCGTGCCGCGGAAGATCCACGTGTAGAGGTACGAGACGCCGCGGGTGACGGGGTTGCGCGACATCCGCATCACGGCGAACAACACGCCCAGGGCCACCCCGAGGACCATGGCCAGCACGGCCATGACAAAGGTGTTCACCACGCCGGTCAGGATGGCCTGTGCGGTCAGGTACTGCCCGACCACGCTCCACTCGATCTGCCCGCCGGCGAACGAGGCGACGATCGCCACGAGGACGGCCACCACGGCGATCGCCGCCAGGTAACGGCCGTAGTGTTTGCGCGTCACCCGGGGCAGGTGGGCGACATCTGTGGACATGGGGATCTCCTCACGAGCGGGAGGTCAGCGCGGGTGACAACACCCACAGGACTCTGGTGGTCACGTCGCCGGGGTTGGTGAAGGTGTGGGGGGTGTCGCCGGGAAACAGGAAGGAGTCGCCCTCGCGCATCTCGATCCGCTCGCCCGAGGCGTCGATCGTGAACAGCCCTTTGAGGATGTGCACGAACTCGATGTCGACGGGAAGCGCGTACGGCTCGTGGCCCGACCCGCCGCCCGGCTCGATCTCGCTGAGCAGGACCAGCAGCCTGCGCTCGTCCTTCGGCGTCAGCTGGTACTCGGTCATGCCGCTGCCGCCGAACTCGAGCCTGGCCCTGCTCTCGGCCCTGACCAGCCGCCCGCTGGAGCCGTCGAACAGGTCGGCCACGTCCAGGTCGAGCGCCTTGCACAGGCGCAGCAGGGAGGCGACCGAGATGGACACCTGGCCGCGCTCGAATCTTGACAGGAAGCCCTTGGTGAGCCCGGCCCGCTCGGCCGCCTCGGTCAGGCTGAGCCTGCGGCGGCGGCGCAGTTCGCGGGCCCTCGGGCCGAGACTGGGGGAGTCCGGGATCGAGATCATGTGGCGGGTCCCCGGTAGCCGTCCGCCCAGGCGCGCCGGCGGGCCAGCAGGCCGGAGAGGCGGTCGATCTGCTCCGCGACCCGTTCCGGCGAGGTGGCGCCGTAGCCGGAGCGCGCGGCGAGCGCCGCCTCGACCGTGAGGTGCGGCCGTACGTCAGGGGTCAGCCGCAGGTCCACCGCGGCCAGCTCCTCGTCCGACAGTTCGTGCAGGTCCAGGCCCTTGTCCTCGCACGCACGCACGAGCGCGCCGGTGATCTCGTGGGCCTCGCTGAACGGCACGCCGCGCCGCGAGAGCCAGTCGGCCACCTCGGTGGCCAGCGTGAAGCCCTCGCTCGCCTGCCTGCGCAGCTCGTCGACGTTGACCGACAGCGTGCGCACCAGCCCCGCCATGGCGGGCAGCACGATCATCAGGGTGTCCACGGTGTCGAAGACGGCGGCCTTGTCCTCGGACAGGTCCCGGTTGTAGGCCAGCGGCATCGCCTTCAGCGTCGCCATCAGACCGCCCAGGTTGCCGAGCAGACGGCCCGCCTTGCCCCTGGTGAGCTCGGCGATGTCGGGGTTCTTCTTCTGCGGCATGATCGAGCTGCCGGTGGCGAAGGAGTCGTGCAGCTCCACCCAGCCGAACTGGCGCGAGGCCCAGGTCGAGATCTCCTCGGCCAGCCGCGACAGGTTCACCCCCAGCATCGAGGTGGCGAACAGGAACTCGGCCACGTGGTCACGGGCGGCGACCGCGTCGATCGAGTTCTCGCACGGCCCGTCATAACCGAGCTCCGCGGCCGACAGCTCGGGGTGCACGGCGATCGCCGATCCGGCCAGCGCAGCCGAGCCCAGCGGGGAGCGGGCGGTGCGCCGGTCCCAGTCCGCGAGCCGGTCGGCGTCGCGGGCGAAGGCCTGCGCGTGGGCCAGCAACTGGTGCCCGAACACGATCGGCTGAGCGGGCTGAAGGTGGGTGAAGCCGGGCGCCGGGGTGCGTACGTGCCCGCGAGCCTGCTCCACCAGGCCGTCCTGCAGCTCGGCCAGGGCCAGCACCAGCTTCCTCGCGTGGTCGCGCAGGTACAGCCGCAGGTCGTTGGCCGTCTGGTCGTTGCGCGAGCGGCCGGCGCGCAGCTTGCCGCCCAGCTCGCCCAGCCGCTCGACCAGGACCCGCTCCAGGAAGGTGTGCACGTCCTCGTCGGAGGGGCTCGGGCCGATCCGGCCGGCGCGTACGTCCTCGTCCAGCGTGTCGATCTCCGCCAGCAGCCGCTCCGCCTCGGCCTCGTCGAGGATCCCGGCCCTGCGCAGCTCGCGTACGTGGGAGCGCGAGCCCGCCAGGTCGTAGGGGGACATGCGGAAGTAGCTGTCGGGAGCTCGGGAGAGTGCGAGGAGGGACGGATCGGCAGGCGAGCGGAAGCGTCCACCCCAGAGCTGCTCGGACAACGCGGTTGCCTTCCAGTAAACGAAGTTTTCCGACATAGTGGTCTGCGTTGCCAGGGGTGTCAATAGCGCCTCTTAACCAGAAATATGCCGTTAACAAGGGAGTTTCATGTTTCAGGGACCCGTCGACGCCTCGCAGGTCCCGCGCTTCGCAGGGCCCGACACGTACGCCCGGCTGCCCCGCCTCGACCAGGTGGAGCGGGCCGACGTCGCCATCGTGGGCGTGCCGTTCGACAGCGGGGTCTCCTACCGTCCCGGCGCCCGGTTCGGCCCCGCGGCCGTCCGCCAGGGCAGCAAGCTGATCAGGCCCTACAACCCCGCGCTCGACGTCTCGCCGTTCGCCGACGTGCAGGTCGCCGACGCCGGGGACATCGCCTGCAACCCGTTCGACATCGGCCAGGCCATCGACACGATCGAGCAGGCCGCGGGCGAGTTCAACGCCCGGCTGGTCACCATCGGGGGCGACCACACGATCGCGCTGCCGCTCCTGCGCGCCGCGCACCGCAAGCACGGGCCGCTGGCGCTGCTGCACTTCGACGCTCACCTGGACACCTGGGACACCTACTTCGGCGCCGAGTACACCCACGGCACGCCGTTCCGCCGCGCGGTGGAGGAGGGCGTCCTCGACACCGAGGCGCTCAGCCACGTCGGCATCAGAGGACCGCTGTACGGCAAGGGCGACCTGGCCGAGGACCGCAGGCTCGGCTTCGGCATCGTCACCTCGGCCGACGTCATGCGGCGCGGGCCCGACGAGATCGCCGAGGCCCTGCGCGGGCGGATCGGCGACCGGCCGCTCTACATCTCGGTCGACATCGACACGCTCGACCCCGCCCACGCCCCCGGCACGGGCACCCCGGAGGCGGGCGGCCTGACCAGCCGCGAACTGCTGGAGATCCTGCGCGGGCTGTCCGGCTGCAACCTGGTCGGCGCCGACGTGGTGGAGGTGGCGCCCGCGTACGACCACGCCGAGATCACCTCGGTCGCCGCCGCGCACGTCGCCTACGACCTGATCAGCCTGATCGCGCTCGGCGGGCGGGCATGAGAACCGGGGGAGACCTGGTCGCCGAGACCCTGGTCGCGCTCGGCGCCACGACCGTGTTCGGCGAACCCGGCCAGCACGCGCTCGCCATGTTCGACGCGCTGCGCCGGTCCCCGCTGCGCTACGTCGGATGCCGGACCGAACTGGGCGTCGCCTTCGCCGCCGACGGCCACGCGCGGGCCACCGGGACCGTGACGCCGTTCATGGTCTCCACCGGCCCCGGCGCTCTGGCGACACTGCCCGCCCTGATGGAGTCGCGCCTCGCCTGCGCGCCCGTGGTCGGCATCTCCAGCCAGATCCCGTCCGACGGGCTGGGCGGCCGCAGGAAGGGATACCTCCACGAGCTGCCCGACCAGGCCGCCGCCTTCCGCGGCGTGGCCACGTCGGTCCAGGTCGTGCGGGCGGCCTCGCAGATCCCCTCAGCCCTGGCGCAGGCCTGGGAGGCGGCGCTCAGCGTGCCGCGGGGACCCGCGTGGGTGGAGATCCCGCAGGACATCCTGCTCGCGCCCGCGGACGTTCCGGCGATGGGCGGCCCGAGCCTGCGCCCGAGCGTGCCGCGCCCCCGGCCCGAGCTGGTACGGCAGGCCGTACGGACTCTCGACTCGGCGTCGAACCCCGCCATCCTGGCCGGCGGCGGGGTCAACCTGTCAGGGGCAGCGCCGGAGCTGCTCGCCCTGGCCGAGAGGTTGCGCGCACCGGTGGCCACCACGTTCGCCGCGAAGGGCGTCTTCCCCCGCGAGCACCCGCTGTCGCTGCAGTCGTGGCTGGAGGACCGCTTCGTCACCGACTTCCTCGAAGAGGCGGACGTGCTGCTGGTCGCGGGTTCGGGGCTGGGGGAGCTGTCCAGCAACTACCACACGATGCGCCCGCGCGGCCGTGTCGTCCACGTCGAGGCGGACGCCGGCAAGCTGGAGGCCAACACGAGCGGATCGCTCGCCGTGCACGGTGACGCGAAGGCGACGCTGGGCGCGCTCGCCACGGGCGTGCGGCCCAGGAAGGGCGACGGGCGCGTGGAAGCGGCCGTGGCCGACGTGCTGCGGCGGGTGCGCGACCGGCTCAGCGGCCACGAGCAGGAGTTCGCGCTGCTGGAGGCGGTGCCGTCCGGCGTGCTGTCGTTCTGGGACATGACCATCCTCACCTACTGGGCGTGGTCGGCCTTCCCCGGTCACATGTGGTCGGCGCAGGGCGCGGGCGGCCTCGGGTACGCGCTGCCCGCCGCCCTCGGCGCGGCGGCCACAGGACAGCGCGCGCTCGCGATCTCGGGCGACGGCGGCGCGATGTACGGCCTGGCGGAGCTCGCCACCCTGCGTCAGCACGACCTGGACGTCACCTGGCTCATCGTCGACGACGGGGGCTACGGCATCCTGCGTGAGTACATGACCGGGGTGTTCGGCACGTCCACCGGCACCGAACTGGCCAGGCCGGACTTCGCCGCCCTGGCCGCGTCGTTCGGGGTCGCCGCCCGGGTCGCCACGCCCGCCTCCCTGGCCGGCGACCTCGCCGCCGCCCTGTCAGAGCCGGGGCCGAACGTCGTGGTCCTGCACGCGAGACCACGCATGTTCGCCCCGACCTGAAGCGGCCCGAGCGCCGGGCGGACCCCTAGACGCCGAGCGCCGAGGGAAGGCTCAGCTCGTGGAGGAACAGCGCCTCCGTGGTGGCGACGCGGCGGAGCTCCTCCAGGTCGACCCGCTCGTTGGGCGCGTGGATGGCGGCGCCCTCGTCCTCCGCGCCGAACAGCAGGATCTCCGCCGCGGGGAACTGCTTGAGCAGCGTGTTGACCAGCGGGATCGACCCGCCCGCGCCCACGTCGCGCGGCGGGCGGCCGAAGGCGCGCTCCATCGCCCGGTTGAGCGCCGACCGGGCCTTGCCGCCGGAGTCGGCCTGGAAGCCCGAGCCCACGACGACGTCGCCGAACGTCACCTTCACGTCCCACGGCGCCACCTGACGCAGGAACTCCGTCACCGCGTTGACCGTCGTCTTCGGGTCGCCGGCCGGCGGGATGCGGATCGTCACCCTGGCCCTGGCGACCGGCTGCACGGCGTTGATCGCGCCCGACACCGTCGGCACGTCCATGCCGGTCACGGTGATCGAGTAGGACGACCACAGGCGGTCGGCCAGCGAACCCGCGCCCACCAGCGAGACCCCGTCGAGCACGCCGGCCGTCTGCCTGAACTCCTCCTCCGACGGTCCCTGGCCGAAGAAGTTGCCCCTGGGCAGGCCCGGGACCCGGACCTCGCCGTTGTCGCCGTGCAGCGAGGTCAGCATGCGCATCAGGGCCGCCAGCGCGTCGGGGGCGGCGCCGCCGAACGATCCGCTGTGCACCGCCTCGCGCAGCGTGCGAACCTCGACGGTGAAGGCGGCCATGCCGCGCAGCGACGTCGTGACCGAGGCGTCGCCCACGCGCGGGTTGCCGGTGTCGGCCACCACGATGGCGTCGGCGCGCAACAATCCGGGGTTCTGCTCGACGAACGCCTCCAGGCGCTCGCCCGCGTATTCCTCCTGACCCTCGATAATGACCTTGATGCCCACCGGGAACCGGCCCTGGAAGGCGCGCAGGGCGGTGACGTGGGAGATGATGCCCGACTTGTCGTCGGCGCAGCCGCGCCCGTACAGGCGGCCGTCGATCAGGGTCGGCTCGAACGGCGGGGTGCGCCACGCGGCCGGGTCGCCGGCCGGCTGCACGTCGTAGTGCGCGTAGAGCAGCACGGTGGGCGCGCCGGGAGGCGCGGGCGCCTCGCCGTAGACCGCGGGGAAGCTTCCCTCCACCGGCACCTGCTGGACGCGCGGCAGGCCGGCGGAGCGCAGCAGTTCCTCCGTCAGCGCGGCGGCGGCGCGCACCGGCTCCTCCGGATGCCCGGGGAAGGCCACGGAGGGGATGGCGGCAAGCCGCTTCAGCTCCTCGACGCCTTGGGGCATGGCGGCGGCGACAGCGCTTTCGATCTGGTCAGGAGTCACGGACGGTTCCCCCGGGGGTCGTTCTCACAGAGATATCTCGAACAGTTCTACAGGGTGACAGGCGCTTTGCCGTCATGAGGAGGATACGAGGTCCCGCGACACGGAAACGGGTCCGGGCTGCGGCCGCGGGCATACGGATTTCGTTGCCGTTACATAGCGGTGCTGCGGATCTCGATTTTCTTGCAGAGTGTCGCGACCGATTCGCTTGGCAAGCGGCAGGTGAACAGGCAAACTGTGGGAAGTCAGACACGAGGGAAGATAACCATGACGCAGCCGGAAAACGACGTCCTCAAGGCCGCGCAGGACCACCTGTGGTTGCACTTCACCAGACACAGCTCTCACCAGCAGTCCGAGATCCCGACCATCGTCCGCGGTGAGGGCTGCTACGTCTACGACATCCACGGCAAGCGCTATCTCGATGGTCTGGCGGGGCTCTTCGTCGTCCAGGCCGGGCACGGGCGACAGGAGCTCGCCGAGGCCGCCGCCAAGCAGGCCCAGGAGCTCGCGTTCTTCCCGCTCTGGTCCTACGCCCACCCCAAGGCGGCGGAGCTGGCCCAGCGCCTGGCCGCCCACACACCCGGCGAGCTCAACCGCGTCTTCTTCACCACCGGCGGCGGCGAAGCCGTCGAATCGGCATGGAAGCTGGCCAAACAGTATTTCAAGCTCGTCGGCAAGCCGCTCAAGCACAAGGTCATCAGCCGTCAGATCGCCTACCACGGCACCCCGCAGGGCGCGCTGTCGATCACCGGCATCCCGGCGTTCAAGGAGATGTTCGAGCCGCTCGTGCCCGGCTCCATCAGGGTGCCCAACACCAACCACTACCGCGCCGACGAGATCACCGGGGTCAAGGGCATGAACGCCGAGGAGTACGGCTTCTGGGCCGCCGAGCGGGTGGCCCGCGCCATCGAGATGGAGGGCCCCGACACGGTGGCCGCCGTCTTCGCCGAGCCCGTGCAGAACGCCGGCGGTTGCTTCCCTCCCGCTCCCGGATACTTCCAGCGCCTGCGCGAGATCTGCGACGAGTACGACGTGCTGCTCGTCTCCGACGAGGTCATCTGCGCGTTCGGCCGGCTCGGCACCATGTTCGGCGGCCAGAAGTTCGACTACGTGCCGGACATCATCACCTGCGCCAAGGGCCTGACCAGCGGCTATTCCCCCATCGGCGCCATGATCGCGCACGAGCGGCTGTTCGAGCCGTTCAAGGACGGCGACACCATGTTCGCGCACGGCTACACCTTCGGCGGCCACCCCGTCTCCGCCGCCGTCGCGCTGGCCAACCTCGACATCTTCGAGCGCGAGGACCTGCTTGGCCACGTCACCAGGAACGAGCCGCTGTTCAAGGAGACCCTCGACGGCCTGCGCGACCTTCCGATCGTCGGCGACGTACGCGGCTCCGGCTACTTCTGGGGCATCGAACTCGTCAAGGACAAGACCACCAAGCAGACGTTCGACGCCGAGGAGTCGGAGCGGCTGCTGCGCGGCTTCCTGTCCAAGGCGCTGTACGAGGCCGGCCTCTACTGCCGCGCCGACGACCGCGGCGACCCCGTCATCCAGCTCGCGCCCCCGCTGATCGCCGGACCGGAGGAGTTCGCCGAGATCGGGTCGATCCTCCGCGACGTACTCACCCAGGCATGGGCGCGCCTGTAGAGGCCGCTCGCGTGACACACTCACGATCCGGTACGACGTGCCGGCGCCCGAAAGGAACCACCGCATGAAGATCGGCGTTCCCGCCGAGGTCAAGAACCATGAATACCGGGTCGCGGCGACCCCCGCGGGCGTGCACGAACTGGTGCGCAACGGCCACGACGTCACCGTCCAGCGGGGCGCCGGCCTGGGCTCGTCCATCACCGACGAGGAATACCTGGCGGCGGGCGCCAAGATCGTCGACAGCGCCGACGCGGTGTGGGGCGAGGCGAGCCTGGTGCTCAAGGTGAAGGAGCCGATCGCCGAGGAGTACCACCGGCTGCGGGAGGGGCTGGTGCTGTTCACCTACCTGCACCTGGCCGCCTCCCGCCCGTGCACCGACGCCCTGCTCAGGGCGGGAACCACCGGCATCGCGTACGAGACGGTGCAGGTGGGCGGGGCGCTGCCGCTGCTCGCCCCGATGTCGGAGGTCGCCGGCCGGCTCGCGCCGCAGGTGGGCGCGTACAACCTGATGCGCTTCAACGGCGGCCGCGGCGTGCTGCCGGGCGGCGTGCCCGGGGTGGCTCCCGCCAAGGTCGTCGTGATCGGCGGCGGCGTGTCGGGGCTGAACGCCGCGCAGATCGCCGTCGGCATGGGCGCCGACGTGACCGTGCTCGACACCAACCTCGACCGGCTGCGCTCCATCGACGCCATCTACCAGGGCCGGCTCAAGACGCTGGTCTCGACGTCGTACACGATCGAGCGGGAGGTCCCGCAGGCCGACCTCGTCATCGGCGCGGTGCTGATCCCGGGCGCCAAGGCCCCCACCCTGGTCTCCAACGACCTCGTGTCGCGCATGAAGCCGGGCTCCGTGCTCGTCGACATCGCCATCGACCAGGGCGGCTGCTTCGAGGACTCGCGGCCGACCACGCACGCCGACCCCACGTACACGGTGCACGACTCGGTCTTCTACTGCGTGGCCAACATGCCGGGTTCCGTCGCCAACACCTCCACCTACGCCCTCACCAACGCGACCCTCCCGTACGCGGTCAAGCTGGCGAACATGGGCTGGCGGGAGGCCGTCAAGGCTGACGACGGGCTCGCGGGCGGGCTCAACACGCACGACGGCCTGCTGACCAATCAGCCGGTCGCCGAGGCGCTCGGGCTCGCGTACACCCCGATGGCCGAACTCGTCTAGCCGTCCACGCCGTACGTCGTGCTGCGCACGATCTCCTCGGGGGTGAGCTGCTCCCTGGCGGTCGTCACGGCCCAGCGGTGACCGAAGGGGTCGCGCAGCACGCCGTACCGCTCGCCCCAGAACATCTCGTCCACCGGCATCTCCACCTCGGCACCCGCGCTGATCGCCCGCTCGGCCACCGCGTCGGGGTCCTCGACCTCCAGCAGGACGAGCACGGGGTTGCCGCCCAGCGTCGGCGGGGCAAGCGCGCCGAGGGCGGGTGTCTCCTCGCTGACCAGCAGCCGTCCGGCGCCGAGCTGGAGCTCGACGAAGAGGATCGTCCCGTCGGGCAGCGTGTTGCGGAACACCTCGACCGCGCCCAGACCCTCCCGGTAGAAGCCGATCGCCGCCTCCGTGTCGCGCACGAACAGGTGCGGGCACAATCCTTGCGGGCGTAGCGACGTCATGTGATCAGGCCTGCCTCTCTCGCGGCCGTCACCAGGCGGGTCATCAGCTCGGCCTCGTCCCGTGCGGCCCGCTCGCCCTGCGGGGTCAGTTGGTAGTAGCGCCTTCTGGCGTCGTGGGGCGCGGCCGGGTCTCCGGCGTCGGACTCCTCCACCAGCCCGTCGGCCACCAGCCGGTTGATGGTCCGGTAGAGCGTGCCGGGCCTCAGCTTGACCGCGCCGCCGCTGATCTCCTCGACGAACCGCATCACCGCGTAGCCATGCCCGCAGCCGCTGGCCAGGGCCAGGAGCACGTGGAACCCGGCGGCGGTGAGCATGATTGACACGATAGCAGCGCTCTGGTTATATCCGTTGTGGATATAACTATGGAGGTACAATGGCGCTCACCGTCAGCCAGGTCACCCTCTACGTCGACGACCAGCAGCGCGCGGTCGACTTCTGGACCGGCAAACTGGATTTCACGATCACCACCGACATGCCCTACGGCGACGACCGCTGGATCGAGGTCGAGCCGCCCGGCGGGGGCATCCGGCTGGTCCTCATCAAGGCCGCCCCCGACTGGCCCGCACCGGTCAAGGACATG
Source organism: Nonomuraea sp. K271 (assembly GCF_009908215.1). Lineage (NCBI taxonomy): Bacteria > Bacillati > Actinomycetota > Actinomycetes > Streptosporangiales > Streptosporangiaceae > Nonomuraea > Nonomuraea sp. K271. Next base: position 20,324 of record NZ_JAAAHR010000084.1, read on the forward strand.
CCCCACTATGTGCTGTTCGAGGCCGACGACATCGTCAGGACGTACGAGGAGCTCGTGGCGCGCGGCGTCGAGTTCGTCCAGCAGCCGCAGCACCAGCCGTGGGGCTGGTCCGCCGTCTTCAAGGACGACGAAGGCCACCAGTTCCACCTCGGCCAGCGCTGACCACCGCACCCGGGCCACTGGGACGGCAAACGCACCCGGGTCATTCGGCCGGCGCTGAGCACCGGGCCCACCTCGGCCGGTCAGCGCACCCCCAAGCGCCGGCGCAGGTCGCGCGCGGTGGCCAGGACGTGCCGGAGCTCTCCGGGGCTCGGCCACGGTGCGCTGCCCGGACGCAGCAGCGTGCCGCGTACCGACGCCAGATGCTCGACCGCGCTCATGTGCACCCCGCTCCGCTCCACCAGCCACCCGATCACCTCGGAATGGTCGTGCAGCGGCCGGGTCACCACGTCCCACGTGCCCAGCACCTCCGTCAGGTCCCGTACGTCCAGCGCCACCCCGCCCCTGCGCCCGGTCGCGGCGGCGGCCAGCTCCGCCCTCGCCGTCAGCTCCGGCTCGGCGGAGCGGCCCCAGGTGGGAGGCGGCGGGTCCGACAGCCACTCGCGCGCCTCGCCGTGCTCTCCCGCCACCGACAACAGTCCGCCCAGCTCGACCGCCGCCTCGTGGTGCCCGGCCAGCGCCGCCTGCCTGAACCAGTGTTGCCCGCCCGCCAGGTCGCCGAACTCGGCGATGAGCAGCAGCGCGTAGTCGTAGGCCGACTCTGGGTCGCCACCGGCGGCCGCCCGGCCGAACCAGTGGCTGGCCGCCGCGCTGTCGCCCAGCTCCACGCAGACGAACCCCGCCATCCGCTGGTCCTCCACCCGCCCGGCGCCGGCCGCGCGCTCGAACCAGGCCCGCGCCGTACGCAGGTCGCCCCTGGACAGCGCGAGACCGCCGAGCCGGGAGGCGGCGCCGGCGTGCTCGCACTTGGCGGCCAGCCGGTAGTAGGCCTCGGCGCCCTCAGGGTCGCGGCTGGCGTGCAGGTAGAGACCCATGCAGTGGGCCGACTCGGCGTGGCCGCCCCTGGCCCCGCGCTCCCACCAGTGCACGGTCTCCCCGTCGTCGCCCGCGGAATAGGCGAGGAAGCCCAGGTCGTGCGCCGAGGCGACGTCGCCGTCGGCCGCCGCCTGGCGGTGCCATTCGCGGGCCGCCGCCAGCTCGCCCGAGTCCTCGCACAACAGAGCTAGCCTGCGGGCCGCCCCCCGTGACCCGTTGCGCGCCGCCGCCTCGAACCAGCCCCTGGCGGCTACGGCGTCGCCGCGCTGTTCGAGCAGCAGCGTCGCCAGGTTGGCCGCGGCCTCGGCGTCGCCGGTGCTCGCGGCTCGCTCGTACCAGGAGACGGCCTCCTCCAGGCTGCCGTGCTTCTCGTGCCAGATGCCCAGGTTGTAGGCGCTGTCGACGTTGCCGCCCGCGGCGGCCCGCTCCCACCAGTGCTTGGCGGCCGCGCGGTCACCGTGCTGGGCGTACAGCTTGCCGAGCCGGTGCGCGGCCTGCGCGTCGCCCGCACGTGCCGCAGCCAGCAGCTCGTGCTCGTCCCCCGCACGTGGCGCCGGTACGGACGGCGCCGTCACCTCTCCTTGCCAGGCCATGGCGACAGAGTGGCACGTGATCACGCGATCGCGAACCGTAATCGCCGACAAGTGCTCCAGGGTGAACGCCGGATCGCGGTCTCCCGCGTGACCGTGCGGCGGTTTCCGCTCTCGCGCCGCGGTGTCCGCTGAATGTCCTCATGCTGACCTGGCCCGGTCCGTCCAGGCGCATGACGATGAAATCACACAGAGTAACGCCGCTCGCTCCCGGAGCTCGAGGCGGGAGCGTAACCGAAGGAGAGAAGGACGATGATGCGCAAGAGAACTGTCACGGGCCTCCTCGCGACCGTCGTGGCTGCGACCGGGCTGTGCCTGGCCTTCCCCGGAACCGCCATCGCGAAGGCCTGCGACGGAACGGCGCCGACCGGGCTGTCATCGCGAGCCGTGTGGTGGTGCGAGGGCTACTACATGACCTGGCAGGAGTGCCGCGACGCGGGGGCGGCGTACGTGGGTGCTCAAGGCGCGATCGCGTGGGCCTGCGACGAGGTGGGCGGCCCGAGGTACCCCTGGGGGCTCAGCATCCTGGACTGAAGCAGCGTCGATGGTCAATGCCCGGGTGAGGAGAAGGTGAGGATCCCCGCGTACATGCCCATCCCGCAGACGTAGCGTAGGCTTCCCGGTGGTTGTGGCGGCAGGTGTACGGTGGCCGGCAGGGCGACGTCGCGGCCGTGGATCACGACGGTGTCCGTGCAGCCGTGCTCGGCCACCTTGAAGACGACCTCGACGGGCACGCCCGCCCGGGCCGACACGATGGCCGGGCGGTAGCCGTCGCGGGTGGCCCATACCGTGACGCTTTGTCCTCCTGGCCCGGTGACCGCCTGCGCGGGGTCGGGGGCGGGCAGCCAGCCTCCGAGGCTGATCCCGGAGGCGGCGGTCCAGAGCCCTGCCGCGATCGCGACGACCCCGGCCAGCCTGGCCAGCCGGGTGCGGGAGACGCGCCGCAGCACGTAGCCGAGCAGCGCGAACGCCGGAGCCGTACCGATGACGAAGCCCGCCATGGCCGCCGCCCCCGCCACCGGCGACCCGCTGGAGACCGCGAGCAGTTCCATGCCGAGCGTCACGCCGCACGGCACCAGAATGGTGGCCGCGCCCAGCAGCGGCGCCCTGTACCTCGAAGGAGCCTGCGACGGCGGCGGGGCGCAGCCGGCGTGCCCGCGCCTCATGAGCCGGATCGCGAACACGATCACCGTGACGCCGGCCACGACGAGCAGCACGGCCCGCGCCTGCGGCGGCAGGGCGACGGCCGAGCCGAGCAGCCCCAGCAGCGCGCCGGCGACCGTGTGGGAGGCCAGCCGGCCGGCGAGGAACCACGCCACGAGCGCGCGATCACGCCCGTGGTGGCCGTCGGTCAGCCCCATGAGCAGCCCGCCCTGTGCCGCGGTGCACGAGGCGGTGCCGGCCACGAGCCCGGCGGCGACCCCACCGGCGAGCAGAGCGGCGGCGCTCACGCTCAGCGGGCCGGCGCGGTGTGGCCGTCGTACGTGCCGCGGAACCTGGCGATGAAGCGCATGTTCGTCCCCGCTCTCTATGAAGCCCGTACACGCAACGTAACCCGGCATCGCTCATGCGGAGAGTGACAGTTGCCGCACCTACGGTGACGTTGGGGTGCGGGCCGCGCAAGGTCGGGGCCGCGGGGGAGGCGGGTCGCGCCGGTGCGGGAACTCGTACGGCGGTGCGCGGCGCGGATGGTGCGCGGCGCACCGCCGTGTGAGCGGTGTTCAGGCCGGGGGACACGTCATGATGTCCCGCCCTTGAGAACGGAGAGCTTCTCGAAGTACTCGTCGTCGCTCATCTCGCCGCGGGCGTACCGCTCGGCGAGGATCTGCTCCGCGGACGCGGTCGGCGAACCGGCGGGCCCGGCGGGCCCGGCGTGTCCCGGGGGCCCCGCGGGGTGGGCCCGGCGGGGACCCCACCAGCCCTTGCGCCGGGCGATGATGGCCAGCGCCACGACGCCCACCCAGAACAGGCCCCAGAACAGCGGGAAGATCGGCCAGAACGCGCCGGAGCCGCCCCAGTGCGGCGCCAGCAGTGCGATGGTGTTCATGTCTCCTCCTTGACGGTTGCCTTCAGCATCCGCCGAGGGGCCGTGCGGCGAATCGCACGTCAGGTCCGTTTCGCGCTGCGCCCGGGGGAGTGCCCGGACCGCGCCCGCGTACGCCCGCCGGCGTAGGCGCGAAGCTTCACCTCGTCCCCGAGCCGGTCAGAAGACGCAGAACTCGTTGCCCTCGGGGTCGGCCATGATCACCCAGTCGTCGCGGGTGGCCACCACCGTGGCGCCCAGCTCGGTGAGGCGGTCGATCTCCGCGCCGGGGTCGTCGGAGTCGATGTCGAGGTGGAGGCGGTTCTTGACCACCTTGTGCTCCGGCACGTGCTGGAACCACAGCCGGGGCGGCCCGCCCTCGACCAGCACCGTAGGGTCGTCCTCCGGGTCGTCGATCCCGTTGGCGCGCAGCCGCGCGAGCTCGGCCTCGTCGTAGGGGGCCACCGCGTAGCCGTCGAGCACCGCCGCCCAGAACCTCGCCAGGGAGGCCGGGTGCCGGCAGTCGACCACCACGTCACGCAGTCGGGCCATCGGGCTTCCTCGCTTCGATCAGGAACCTGGCGGAGTGGGCGACGAACGGCCCTTCGCTCTCGATGCGATCGTGCAACGCGCGCAACCTGTCCTCGTAGCGCTCGACCGAGAAGCCCGGCACGATCCAGATCACCTTGCGCAGGAAGTAGACGACCGCGCCGATGTCGCGGAACTCCATGCGCAACCGCTCGGACCGCAGGTCGACCACTTCGAGCCCGGCGGCCTCCGCTTCCCGCTCGGCCTCCGCGGGGTCGCGGGCGGAGCCGTGGAGGGGGCCGAGGAAGAACTCCGCGAGCTCGTACACGCTTCTGGGCCCCACCTGCTGGGAGAGGTAGGAGCCGCCGGGCCGCAGCACGCGGGCGATCTCTTCCCACCATGTCTCGACGGGGTGGCGGCTGGCCACGAACTTGAAGGCGCCGCTCGCGAACGGCAGGCGTGGCTCCTCGTCGTCGGCCACCACCCAGGCGCCGCGTGGGCGCAGCCGGGAGGCGGCCAGCTTGAGGTTGGGCGGCCACGACTCGGTGGCCACGGTGACCGGCGGCAGCGTGGGGACCCCGGCCAGGATCTCGCCGCCGCCCGTCTGGATGTCGAGTGCGGACCCGACCGTGGCCAGGCGCTCGCCGAGCAGCCTGGCATAGCCCCATGACGGGCGCTCCTCGGTGGCCCGGCCGTCGAGCCAGGAGAAGTCCCAGCCGTCCACGGAGACGCCGGCCGCCTCCTGGACGAGATCGTCGTACGCGCGCCGCATGCTCCGACCCTGTCAGGAGCCAAGCCCGGCGTTCAACCATATTTCGTCACGTGAGGCGGCCGCGCGCCGCCGCGCGGTCGATCCCGAGCCGGTCGATGACCTGCGCGGCGGGATCGGGATGCGCCAGCGCCAGCAGGCCGAGCGCCAGGTGCCGGGGCGTCTCAGCCTCCCTCGTCTTCATCGTCGTGGCCTTGATGGCCTGGTTGAGCACGGCGCGGGCGCTGGAGGTGAGGGCGGTGTCGGGGGCCCGCGGATGTTTGCGCGGCGTCTTCGGCACGTCGCCGGCATCGAGGCCCAGCATGCGCAGGGCCGCCCGGTCGAGCTCGTCGAGCGCCGCGCGGGCGGCGGCCGGGTCGACGCCGCGCCGCCGCGCCTCCTCGAACGCGGACTTGATGATCAATGTGACCGTGCTCTTCTGCCTGCCGAACATCGCCGGCCTCGCTTTCCGTGCACGCCCGGCCTGGCCGCCGCGGTGTCCACCTGGTTCACGGCTCAGACGGCCCTGGCCCGCGGCGGGTCAGCCCGACGCGTACATGCCCTCCAGGTCCAGCAGGCGGACCTGCCCCTCCGCGGCGGCGGTCTCGAGGTCGGACGAGAATCCGTTCCTTGAGAAGAGCACAAACGAGGCGTCTCCGGCGTCCCAGCCGAGCGACATGAGCAGGTCGCGTATGGTGCCGCAACCTGTGGAGGTCGGCCGTCGTACGCGTTGTGTTGGTGCACTTGGCCTCGCCGATGAGGGTGATGCGGGCGCTTTTCGACCGGGGAAGCGTGGCACGGCTGACGGCCATGACGTCCACCTCGTGACCGCGGTGTTCCTGGCAGGCGACCTCCGTCGTGCCGACGTGGCCGATGTCATCCAGTCCCGCCTCCGCGCCGTGCCAGCGCACCCACGTGCGGGCGGCCTCCTCGAAGTGCGGTCCGAGGATCTTGTCGGAGAAGGTCTTACGCGAGCGTTCCCACACGACGCGGGCCTGGGAGGCGCGCCGGGCTACCGCGACATCGTCGGCGATCCGCCGGAACCTGGCGCGGAAGGGCTTCTTCACTGGCTGGAGCGGTCCGTACTCAACCCATCACACGTTCTGTTCACCGGACGCCGTTCGCCGCCTCACACAGGTGCTCCAGGAGGAAGGACCTGCCGTGACGGCGGCGACCGCGTACGACGCCGATGCGCAGACCTGGTGTGGGATCGGTAGCTAGCCTAACTGCGTTTTGGCTAGCCTTCAGGCCCAGCCCGGCTTCACCAGGCCCGACTCGTACGCGATGACCACCAGCTGGGCGCGGTCGCGGGCGTGGAGTTTCATCATGGACCGGCTCACGTGCGTCTTGGCCGTGGCCGGCGACATGAACAGCTTGGCCGCGATCTCGTCGTTGGTCATGCCGGTCCCGACCAGGGCGAGCACCTCACGCTCGCGCTCCGTGAGCTGGTCGAGCCCGTCGACGGCGACCGGGGCCTTGGCGCGGGTGGCGTATTCGGCGATCAGGCGGCGGGTGACGCTGGGCGACAGCAGGGCCTCGCCGGCCGCGACCACCCGGACGGCCTGGATCAGCTCGGCAGGCTCGGTGTCCTTGACGAGGAAGCCGCTGGCGCCGCCGCGCAGCGCCTCGAAGACGTACTCGTCCAGCTCGAACGTCGTCAGGATGATGATGTGCGGCCCCGGCGGCATCTGGCGGGTGGCGGTCAGCCCGTCGGTGCCCGGCATGCGGATGTCCATCAGCACCACGTCGGGCTGGTGCTCGCCCGCCAGCCGCACCGCTTCCGCGCCGTCGGTCGCCTCGGCCACGACGGTCATGTCGGGTTGGGCGTCGAGCAGCGCCTTGAAACCCGCCCGCACCAGCGCCTGGTCGTCGGCCAGCAGCACCTTGATCATGTGGTCTCCTCGGGTAGGGGGAGCCGGGCCTCGACCTCGAAGCCGGCGCCCGACGGGCCCGCCACCAGTGTGCCGCCCAGCGCGGAGGCCCGCTCCCGCATGCCGGGGATGCCGTTGCCGCTGCCGGCCTCGGCCAGCAGGGGCACGTCCGTCCCGCCCGTGTCGGACACCGTGATGAGCAGCTCGTGCTCGCCGTACTCCAGGCGGACGGCGACGTCGGAGCCGGGGGCGTGCCGGGCGGCGTTGGTGAGCGACTCCTGCACGATCCGGTACGCGGCCCGCTCCACCTGGGACGGCAGCGGCCGGGAGCCGGCGCGTTCGAGCGTCACCCTCACCCCGGAGCGCTCCACCAGCTCGTCGAGGCGGTCGAGCCCGGCGGTGGGGGCACGGGGGGCGCCCTCGCGCAGGACGTTCAGCACCGAGCGCATCTCGCCGAGCACCTCCTTCGACGCCGTCTTGATGGTGGACAGCGCGGTCCTCGCCTGCTCGGGGTTGGCGTCGATGAGGTGCAGCGCGGTGGAGGCCTGGACGTGGATGAGGGAGATGTTGTGCGCGAGCACGTCGTGCAGCTCCTGAGCCATGGTCAGGCGTTCTTCGCTGGCCTGCCGCCTGGCCTCCTCCTCGGCCGTGCGCTCGCGTTCGGCGCGGCGTTCCCTGACGATCCTGACCAGCTCGGCCAGCACCATGAGCAGCATGATGAAGGTCAGGATCCACACGCTGTGGAGGAGGTCGCGGTTGCCCATCAGCCAGCCGTAGGCGAGGAACGACACCAGCGTCGCCCCCGCCATGATCCACGCGATGAGCCGCTTGCCCCGCGTGACCAGCAGGAACAGCAGGACCGCCGGGCTGATGAAGCTGGGGCCGTAGGCGTACCCGGCGATCAGGAACAGGTCGTTGGCGGCCAGCGCCGCGGCGGTCGTGGTCAGCGGGAGACGCCGGTGCAGCAGGATCGCCAGCGGCCCCACCAGCAGCAGCCCATAGGCGTAGGGGTCGAGCGGCTCCCTGAAGGTTTGCTGCCCCCAGGAGGCGCCCCTGCCGATGACGAACTGGGCGGCGGCCACGATGAGGGCGAGGTAGGGGTCGAATCTGTACTTCCTGCGCACGTCACCCACGCTAGATCAACGCTTTGACCAGCGCATCATCCCTGTGTGTGAGGGGGCCCTACCACGACGGGCGTACCTGGGTCATCGTGGACACCATGCGCCGAGTGATCGTTCCCGCAGCAACAGCTCTCGTCCTGCTCGTGCCGGCGGCGCCCGCGCCGGCCAAGCCGCCGCAGAAGGTGCCGGTCGCGGAGGGGTACGGCGGCGCCGTGGCCACCGTCGACCTCGACGCCAGCAGGGCCGCCGTCTCCGTGCTCAGGAAGGGCGGCAACGCCATGGACGCCGCCGTCGCCGCGGGCGCGGTGCTCGGCGTCACGGAGCCGTACTCGTCGGGCCTGGCGGGCGGCGGTTTCATGGTCTACTACGACGCCGGGAAGCGGAAGGTCTTCACGATCGACGGCCGCGAGACCGCGCCCAGGGCGATGACCCCGACCACGCTGGAGGGCATCCCGTTCGAGGAGGGCGTGACCAGCGGCCTGTCCGCCGGCGTGCCGGGCACGGTCGCGAACTGGGACCTCGCCCTGCGCAGATTCGGCACGATCTCGCTCGCCAAGGCGCTGCGGCCCGCCATCGACGTGGCGTCCAAGGGCTTCGTCGTCGACCAGACCTTCCACGACCAGACCGCAGCCAACGCCGACCGCTTCAAGGACTTCGCCTCCACGGCCGAGCTCTACCTCCCGAACGGCGCCCCGCCGCCCGTCGGCTCGACCTTCAGGAACCCGGACCTGGCGGCCACGTACCGCGAGCTGGCCCAACGCGGCCCCCGCTGGTTGTACGGCGGGCGACTCGGCAAGGAGATCGTGGACACCGTCAAACGGCCGCCGGTCACCCCGGGCAGCACCCGCAACGTCCGGCCCGGCCTGATGGAGCTGTCCGACCTGCGCGCCTACCGGGCGCTCCTGCGCGAGCCCACGAAGGTCTCCTACAGGGGCATGGAAGTGTACGGCATGGCACCGCCGTCCTCGGGGGGCTCCACGGTCGGGGAGGCGCTCAACATCCTGGAGGCCCTGCCCGAGGTCGGCCTGCACGAATACCTGGAGGCGTCCAGGCTGGCCTTCGCCGACCGCGGCGCGTACGTCGGCGACATCCCCGGCGTGCCGCTCCAGCAGTTGTTGTCCGACGGCTTCGCCAAGGAGCGGGCCTGCCAGGTCGGCGACACGGCGATGGCGCATCCCGCCGCGCCCGGCGATCCCGACGGCTCGTACGAGCCGTGCCCGCGGCCCACGGGCAGCGCCGCGCCGGTCGCGAAGGAGGGCCCCGAGACCACCCACCTGGTGGTCGCCGACCGCTGGGGCAACGTGGTGGCCTACAACCTGACCATCGAGTCCACCGGCGGCAACGGCATCGTCGTGCCGGGGCGGGGCGTGCTGCTCAACAACGAGCTGACCGACTTCACGTTCGGCCCGGCGCCGGACGACCCGAACCTGCCGGGCCCCGGCAAGCGGCCGCGTTCGTCGATGGCGCCGACGCTGGTGTTCGACCACGGCAGGCCGGTGCTGGCGGCCGGCTCGCCCGGCGGCTCGACCATCATCACGACCGTGCTGCAGATCCTCGTCAACCGGTACGAGTTCGGCATGAGCCTGCCGGACGCGCTGGCCGCGCCACGTGCCACCCAGCGCAACACCGAGCAGACGCAGGCCGAGCAGGCGTTCCTGGACGAGCACCGGGCCGAGCTGGAGGCCAAGGGGCACACCTTCGCGCTCAACCCGGAGATCGGCGCCGCGACGGCGCTGGAGTTCCTCGGCAGGGGCCGCGTCCAGGCCGTGGCCGAGCCGAGCCGCAGGGGCGGCGGCAGCGCGATGGTCGTCGATCCGGCTAGAAGATGAGCTCGTAGGCGCCGGGTTTCACCTTCCGCGTACGTGCCCAGTACTCGAAGGTGAAGCCCGGCCAGATTGTCCTGTTGACTCCGTGTTCGTCCAGGTACCAGGACCGGCAACCGCCCGCGTTCCACACGAGCGGGTCGAGCCGTTCGCGCAGCCGCCGGTCGAACGCCCGCTGCGCCTCCGGTCTGACGTCGAGGGCCCTGGCGCGGGTCCTGGACAGCAGGCGCAGGCAGCCGATCACGTAGCGGACCTGCGCCTCGATCATGAAGGCGACCGAGTTGTGCCCGAGGCCGGTGTTGGGGCCGAGCAGGAAGAACAGGTTGGGGAAGCCGGAGGTGGTGATGCCGTAGTAGGTCTGGATGCCGTGCTGCCAGGCGTCCTGGATCTTCACGCCGCCCCTGCCGACGATGTGCTGCTCGGCGAGCGCGTCGAGCACCCGGAAGCCGGTGCCGTAGACGATCGCGTCGGCGGGGTGCTCGCGGCCGGCGGCGTCCACGAGCGAGTGCGGCCTGATCTCCGTGATCTCGTCGGTGACCAGTTCGACGTCGTCCCTCATCAGGGCCGGGTAGTAGTCGCTGGAGATCAGGATGCGCTTGCAGCCGATGAGGTAGCCGGGGGTGAGCCGGCGGCGCAGGTCGGGGTCGGGGACCTGGGCGTGCAAGTGCTTGAGCGCCAGCTTCTCGTGCGCCTTCATCAGCCGCGGGTCGACGGCGAAGCCGAGCGCGCGCGACTCCAGGGCCCAGTAGAGGGCGGTGCGCAGCGTCCTCGCCGCACCGGGCAGACGCAGGGCGTCGCGGGCCCGGGGCGGGATGGCGAAATCGGGTTTGGGGTGCAGCCACGGGGCCGTGCGCTGGAAGACGGTGAGCTCACGGGTGATGGGGGCGAGCCGGGGGACGAACTGTACGGCGGAGGCGCCGGTGCCGATGACGGCGACCCGCTTGCCGGTCAGGTCGACGGAGTGGTCCCAGGCGGCGGAGTGCATGGCTGGACCGACAAACGACTCGCGTCCCGAAATTTCGGGATATTTGGGGATGTGCAGGGCACCGATCGCGGAGATCACGGCGTTCGCGCGCAGCGTGCCGCCGTCGTCGGTGGTGACCGTCCAGTCGCGGCGGGCGTCGTCGTACTCGAGGGCGGTGACGTACCTGCCGTACCGGATGTGCGGGGTCACGCCGTGCCTGTCCGCGCATGACCGCAGATAGTCGTGGATCTCCTGCTGCGGCGCGAACATCCGCGACCAGCCGGGATTGAGGTCGAACGAGTACGAGTACATGTGCGACGGCACGTCGCACGCGCATCCGGGATAGGTGTTGTCGCGCCAGGTGCCGCCCAGGTCGCCGGCCTTCTCCAGGATGACGAAGTCGTGATGGCCGGCGGCCTTGAGCTTGATGGCCATGCAGACGCCGGCGAGCCCGGCGCCGATGATCACGATCCCAGCCATCGGACCTCCACGGCACTATTGGACAGTAGATCTAATGTATGGACGGGCGTCGATCGGGTCCAGAGTGAAACAAGCCACAGGAACGACGAAAACCCGCCACGGCCTCCGCAGCGGGTCGTCCTGGTCGGATGCCTACTGGAGCAGGAGGAAGGCGACGACGCCGACGATCACGACCGCGACGACGACGACGGCAACGATGGGGACGATGGGCGACTTCTTCGGCGGGGTCGCGGCTTCCTGCTCACGTCGCTGTGCGAACGCGCGGAACTGCTGGGTGTTGCCCGCCGGGTCGATATGCTGGTCAGACATGAGCAGCAGCCTAGCGTGAGCGTCTGTGTCATTTGCGGCGTTTGGCGGGATCTGTAGTGGGTGATGCACGCCCTGCTCAGGAGTGGCCTGATGAGAGGACCACCCCACCCGGCGGATAGTTTTGAACCATGCTGAGGACCCTGCTCTCCCCACGCTTGCTGGGGCTACACGTGCTGACCGTCGGGGTCCTCATCGCGTTCATCCTGCTCGGCCGCTGGCAGCTCGGCGTCTTCCACGACTCGGGCAGGCCGCGCGCCTCCACCGACCCCGCGCCCGTCGCGGTCACCACGCTCGCCCAGGTGAGCTCTCAGCTCGGCGGCGAGGCCGTCAGCCGCAGGGTCACGGCGGAGGGCGTCTATGACGCGGGCCGCCAGCTCCTGGTGGCCGACCGGCGGCCCGACGTCGACGCCCCCGGGGGCAACGTCTCCCGCGACCACGGCTACTGGGTGCTCACACCGCTCCGGCTCGACGACGGCACGCTGATGCCGGTGGTGCGCGGCTGGGCGAAGACCTCGGGCGACCCCGCGGTGGCCGCCGTGCCGGAGGGCAGGGTCGCGGTGTCGGGGCGGCTGCGTCCCCAGCAGGGAACCGACAGCGTGCAGCGCCGCGGCGAGGGGCTGCCGGCCGGCCAGGTGCAGACGGTGTCGACGGGCGAGCTGGTCAACCTGTGGACGGGGGAGAAGGTGCGCGCCGGCTATGTCGTGGCGCAACCGCCGTCGGGCTCGCTGGCGCAGGTGAAGGTCGACCCGCCCGTGGTCGGGGGCACGCTGACCTGGCGTAACCTCGCTTACGCCGCGAACTGGTGGATCTTTGCCGGATTCGCCGTTTTCATGTGGTTCCATTTCGTACGCGACGCCGTACGAGCGGATCGGGAACGTGGCAAGTCCCCTGAGATGGCTCTGGAAGGTTAAATCGTGGAATCGGCTCTGAAGCCCTTCCGGGTGCTGGCTTACGTGGTCGGCGTCATGCTGCTGGTGTTGTGCGTCGGCATGGTGCTGCGTTACGGCTTCGGCGAGGAGGCCATGTCGAAGATCATCGCGCCCATCCACGGCGGGCTCTACATGCTCTATCTCGTCGCCGTCATGAATCTGGGCATGAAGGCGCGCTGGACGTGGCCGTACATGCTCGGCGTCATGCTGGGCGGCACGGTGCCGTTCCTGTCCTTCTACGTCGAGCGCAGGGTGACCCAGCGGGTGCGGACGGCGCTGACCGCGGCGGAGGCCTGAGGCCTCCGCCGGGCGGCTCAGCGGCCGATGCCGCGCTTGCGCGCCCTCTTGAGGCGCTCGCGCTGCGACGGGTCGAGCATCAGGTAACCGATCACCGGAGCTGCGACCACGCCGAGGACAACCAGCAGGGTGACAAAGCCGGTGCCGAAGATCATCAGGGACAGCAGCACCGCGGCGCCTGCGCCGATGGCGTACTTCTGGACTGGCGACATCCTCAACATCCTCCGAACGCGGAGCGCGCGCCCCGCCTCTTCCACATTGTGCGTCGCCTGTCCAACGAGTGACACCTCCGTCGTTGTTCCGTTCGCGATGTATCGCAATCGTTGCCGAGGTTCTTCAGCTCCGCCGGCTCCTGATCGCGAGGAGCTCGGCGCGGAGTTCGTCAGGTGTCGGACGGTCCTGCGGATGGCCCGAAAGCAGCCGTAACAGGACGGGTGCCAGCGCGCCCGCCCTGGCCAGCCGCGCGCCCGGGGCCGGAGGCGCGCCCTCGACCGCGGCGAACAGCGTCGCGCCCAGCGACCACAGGTCGGCCTCCTGGCTCTGGGCGCCCTCGGGAGCGGTGTAGGCGGGCAGCGTACCCGCTCGCAGCAGCGGCAGGAGCCGCGCCCGCCCGCTACTGTCGATCATGACGTTGCCCGGCTGCACCCCGCCGTGGAACTCGCCGATGGCCAGCAGCCGGTCGAGCAGGGCGAGCCCCACCGCGGCGGCGTCCGCGGGCGGCAGCGGGCCCGACGCCGCGATGACGGCGTCCAGCGGGCGGTCCACGGCCAGCCGGTCGAGCGTCTCGCCCACCACGTCCAGCGGCGGCGCCCCCGACGGGTGCAACATCGCCCTGACCAGGGACCTGAGCGGGTCGGCGCCCTCGGCGGGTATCTGGCCCGGCGGGCGGCCCTCGATCGCGAAGTGCAGCGTGGCGGCCATCGACCACAGGTCGGCGGACGGCAACATGCTGAGGCTGGGAAAGCCGAACCCCGTGAGCACCGCCCGGCCCGTCGTGGTGAGCAGCACGTTGCCGGGATCGACCCGGCCGTGCACGATGCCCGCCTCGTGCGCGGTGGCCAGCGCCGAGAGGACACAGACTCCCACCCGCGCGGCCTGCGGGACGGGCAGCGGCCGGCGCGCGCGTACGGCCTGCTCCAGCGAGGCGCCCGAGACGAACTCCATCACCAGCCACGGCGCGCGGTCCTCGATCACGACGTCCAGCACCCGCACGATCGAGGCGTGCCGCAGTGTGGTGGCCCGTCGCGCCTCGTGCAGCGCGGCGTCGCGCAGCTCGGTGGGGACACGCAGCCGCCTGACCGCGACGTCGCGGTGGCGCGCCTCGTCGAAGGCCAGGAGCACGGACCCGGCGCCCAGGGGGTTGAGCAGCCGGTAACGGCCGGCCAGTCTGGTGGTCTCACCCATCTCGACGTGCACGATAGCGCCCGTGCGCACGCGTGGCCATCATGCGGGACCGCCTGCCAGCCAGGTCTCGTGGGCGTCGTGGATCTTGCCCCAGAGCTTCTCCTTCTCCTCCTCGCTCACGTCGTCGAGCGGCAGCGCGAACACGTCGGCCAGGGCCGCGAAATAGTCGCGGGCCGTGTCCAGGACGATCGTGTGCGCGCCCGCCCCCACCCGGCGCAGTTCGAGCCCGCGCAGGATGTCCGCGCCGGAGCCGTCGCGCCGCTGGACGACAGCGATTCGCACGAACCCGGACGCCGGAGACGTCGTCAAATGTTCATGCATGCTGACGAAGGCCGACATATCCGTGGGCGCTGGGCCAAAGTCCATACCTACGAACGAGCCACTCGGATCGTGGTCGAACCGCCAGCCGGCGGGCGCCACCTCGGAGGGACGCAGCCCGTACGTGAAAGGGCCCTGCCGGTAGGAGCCGGCGACCAGCGGGAGCGGCTCGTGCAGGCCGTCGCCCAGCCCGACGTCGACCATCCACTCACCACCCGGGTTGCCGTCAGAGGGCAGGCCGCGCGCCGTGAGCACCAGGTGGTTGGCGGTGACGCCGGGCTCGCCGCCCCGCAGCTGCGCGCCGCCGACATGCCGGGTCACGTCGTAGCCGAGCGCCCTGAGCAGCCCGGAGAACGCGCCGTTGAGGTGGTAGCAGTAGCCGCCGCGGCCACGGATGACACGCCCGGCCGACTCGGCGGGATCGACCGTGGTGGGGCGGCCCAGCCAGATCTCCAGGACCTCGTACGCGACCCGTTCGACGTGCGCGACATGCAGTGCCCGCAAATTCTCGGCGCTGACGGGAGCGCCGAGCAGCCCGGGCAGGCCGAGGCGGCGCAGGTATGCGGCTGTGTTCACTCGCCTAGTCTGCACCGGATATGCACAATTCCAGCAGTGTCGTCTGCACAGGGCGCTTCTAGGCTTCCGTACGTGGCAGAGCAGCGACGCATCCTCGTGGTCGAGGACGATGTGACGATCGCCCTGGCCGTCAGGAACAGGCTGGCGGCCGAGGGGTTCGACGTCAGGGTGGCGGGCGACGGGCAGGACGCGCTCATCCAGTACGGCAGGGCCGAACCCGACCTCGTGATCCTCGACCGGCTGCTGCCCGGCCTCGACGGGCTGGAGGTGTGCCGTCGCATGCAGGCGGCCAGGCCGGTGCCCGTGTTCATGCTGACCGCGCTCGGCGACGAGACCGACGTGCTCGTCGGACTCGGCGTCGGCGCGGACGACTACCTGGCCAAGCCGTTCAGCATGCGCGAGCTGGTCGCCAGGATCCACGCGCTGCTGCGCAGGGTCGAACGGGCCTCCCAGCTCGCCGTCGAGGACACCGTGATCAGGGTGGGCGAGGTCGAGATCGACACCGCGGCCCGCCGGGTGTTCGTACGCGGGGCGGAGGCGCAGCTCACCAGGACGGAGTTCGACCTGCTGCGGCGGCTGGCCGAACGGCCGGGGCAGGTCTTCGAGCGCGACCGGCTGCTGTCCGACGTGTGGGGCTTCTCCGAGGCCGCCGCCACCAGGACGGTCGACAGCCACGTACGGGCGCTGCGCCGCAAACTCGGCTCCGACGTGGTCCGCACCGTCCACGGCGTCGGCTACGCGCTGGTGCGGCAGTGAGGCCGCTCGACTTCCTGGGCCGGATCAAGGTCAAGCTCGGCATCGTGATCGTGCTGGCCGTGGGGACGGCGTTCGTCGTGAACGAGGTCGGCATCGCCTCCGGCCTGGCCGGCGAGGTGCGCATCGCGGTCGCCGTCGTCCTGGCGTTGATCATGGTACAGGTGCTGGCCATGGGCATGACCAAGCCGCTGCGCCAGATGGCCAGCGCCGCCCAGACGATCGCCAAGGGCAGCTACACGCTGCGCGTCAACGCCACCTCGCGCGACGAGGTGGGGGAGCTGGCCAGGGCGTTCAACGCGATGGCCGCCGACCTCGGCGAGGTCGACCGGCAGCGGCGCGAGCTCGTCGCGAACGTCAGCCACGAACTGCGCACACCCATCACCGGGCTCCGCGCCATCCTCGAGAACGTCGTGGACGGCGTCTCCGCGCCCGACCCGGTCACCATGTCGACCGCGCTCGCCCAGACCGAACGCCTCGGACGGCTCGTCGCCCAGTTGCTCGACCTGTCGCGACTCGACTCCGGGGTACGCCTCATCGAACCCGAACCCGTCGAGCTGGCACGGCTCGCCGAGCAGGCGGTCAGGGAGGCGTCGCTGGCCCGCGACGACGTCACCATCAGGTCGGCGGTCCCTGCCGGGCTCGGGGTGCGCGCCGACCCCGACCTGCTCGCCCAGGTCCTGTCCAACCTCCTCGACAACGCCGTACGCCACAGCCCGCCGGGCGGCGTCGTCACCGTCACCGGCGCGGAACACGGCGAGTCGGTACGGCTCGCCGTCGCCGACCCGGGGCCGGGCATCCCGGCGGCGGCGAGGGAACGTGTCTTCGAACGTTTCTCCCGCCTGGACGCGGGACGCACCGCCGACGCCGGGGGCGCAGGGCTGGGTCTGGCCATCGTGAAGGAGATCGTCGAGCTGCACGGGGGTTTCATCCGCATCGACGACTGCCCGGGGTGCCGGATGGTCGTCGAACTACCAGGGAGGACGACGATGGCGGACACGCCATTGCCACACGGACCAAGCACGGGGGACGAACGGCTGCCGTCCGAGGAGACGCGGGCGCCGGGCACGGCCGGTCCCGCGTCGGAGACCGCTACGCCGCCCGGGACCGCCGCCGCACCGGGGATTGCTCCGGCAGCGAACTCCGCATCGGAACCGCGGCCCGCATCTGTACCGGGGTCCGCTCCGGGTTCGGAGTCCGTTCTGGTTACGGGGTCCGCTCTGGTTACGGGGTCCGCATCGGGACCGGGGCTCGGATCGGGACCGGGGTCCGCGCCGGCAGCGGACGCCGGTTCAGGGCCGGGAGCCGACCTCGTGGAGGGCGGCGTGGTGACGGGGGACGTCGAATGGCCGCAGCCCGTACCGGCGCAGGACGCCCCAGCCGCTCCGGCCGGTGCCGGTGCTGCGGGGAGGGTCGCGTCCGGCAGCGGGGAGGGGTCCGCCGAGGACGCGACATGGGCCATACCGGAGACCGGCCGTGGTGCCGGGGCGGGCCCGGCTGCCGCGGCGGGGCGTGATGCCGGGGACGGTGTGCCGGCTGGGGGCGGTCGTGGTGGCGAAGGCGTCTCCGCGGCGGGTGCCGGTGTCGTGGCGGCGGGCTCGGCGGGGCTTGCGGCAGGTGGCGTCGGGCCGGTCCCTGGAGGGCGGGCGATGGACGCGACCATGCCCGGCGGGTCGCCGCCCCCCGGCCCGAGCTACGCCAGGATGCTCGGCGGCGGAATCATCGGGGTGCTGGTCGGGTTCGTGGTCGGGATGGTCGCCGCCATGATCGCCGGCATCGCCCTGGGC
>NZ_JAAAHR010000085.1:0-37849 GCF_009908215.1 Nonomuraea sp. K271
GCGTGGCGGCCCGGCCGGAGTACGGGGTGCGGGCCCGAGCCCGGCGCGGGGCGGGGCACGAGGTTCGGCATCGAGGAGCCTCCCGGCGCGGGGAACCCCAGGGGATCGTCCTGGTGCCCCGTGATCGCCTCGCGCAGCGCGGTCGCGAATTCCGCGCAGGTCGCGTAGCGCTGCTCGGGCGCCTTGGCGAGCGCGCGCGACATCACGGCGTCGACCTGCGGCGGCAGCTCGGGCCTGAGCTGCGACAGGGGCGTCGGCTGCTCGGCCAGGTGGGCCCAGAGCAGCGCGATGTCGTTCTCACGCTGGAACGGCAGCCGCGCCGACAGCGCCTCGTAGACCACGCAGGCCAGCGCGTACTGGTCGCAGCGGCCGTCGATGTGCTCCTTGTTGATCTGCTCGGGCGACATGTAGCGGGGTGTGCCGATGAACTGGTCGGTCTGGGTCAGCCCGGAGATGGACGAGCGGTGCTTGGTGATGCCGAAGTCGGTCAGGTAGACGTGGTCACCGGCCAGCAGGATGTTGGCCGGTTTGACGTCGCGGTGGATCAGGTCGTGCGCGTGGGCGGCGTCGAGCGCGGCGGCGACCTGGGCGAAGATCCGATTGGCCGGCCCGAGCGGCAGCGGCCCCCGGTCGTAGATGAGGCGACGCAGATCGAGTCCGTCGACGTAGCGCATGGCGATGTAGAGCACGCCGTCGGCGTCGGCGTTCGCCTCGTAGATCGGGATGATGTTGGGATGTTCGATGCTGGCGACCGTCCTGGACTCCAGGATGAACCGCTGCCTGAACCGGTCGTCGACGCTGAGCACCGGGTTAAGGATCTTCAGCGCCACCCGGCGGCTCAGCCGGGGGTCGAGCGCCAGGTAGACGACGGCCATGCCGCCCTTGCCGACGATGTCCTCGATGTAGTAGCCGGCCACCTCCTGGCCGATGAGCGATCTTTCGTTCACGTGCATCACGTCTCGGTGGGGTGGCCGCAGTAGCCGCAGAAACGATGCGCGGGGCCGAGCTTCATACCGCACGAGGTGCAGTACTTGATCGCCGGATCCGGCGCGGTCATCACCTGCTGCTGCTGCGGAGCTGCGTGGAACGGCTGGGAGCGCCGTACGACCACGGTCTGGTGGGCGCCGTCGTCGGGCGGTGGACCGGCCGCGAGCGGCTGTGTCGGTGGTGTCACCCCTTCAGGAGCGCGGCGGCGCCACAGCAGATACGCCCCGCCGCCCGCGGCCACGAAGAGAATCGCGGCCGCCAGGAGGAACGGCCACAGCGGCGTTGAGCCGGCCGGCTCGGCCGCCGCCTCCCGCGTGCCCTGGTCCTCGGGGCCGCCCCGCTTGGCCAGCGAGGTCTTGAGCAGTTCCTCGGCCACCACGTTGCCCGGGTAGAGCTCGAGCACCCGCTGGAATCCCGGCGCCGCCTCCGTGAAGTATTTCGTGTGGTAGCGGGTCAGCGCCGCCTCGAACGCCGTGTCGATCGCGCCCCTGCGCGCCTCGACCCCGGCCTCCGTGAGGATCTTCGTGATCTCCCTGACGCCGATCATCCTGGCCTCCTCGCCGCCGCCGACGAGCAGGCCGATGACGTGGCCGTCCTTGTCACCGATGACCGGCGCGCCGATCATGCCCTTGTCGGCCAGCCCGCCGAGCTTGACCGGCTCGTCCACCTTCTTCTCCGGGTCGGCGAAGGGCCGGCCGGTCTCGCCCGACGCGCCGCCCTTGCCGAGGTGGGCGATCTCGACGGTGTGGGTGGTCTTCGGGCCGGGACGGCCGAGGAATCCGGCCACGCTGGTGGGCGCGCCCTGCTGCTCGGGCACCTTGTCCGCGAGCGGCGCGGTGGGCATGCCGACGCTTCCCGTCACCGGGTCGAGCGGAACGAGCACGGCGGCGCTGTCGGGCTTCGGCCCGGCCTTGGCAAGCTTGAGCTGGTAGCCGTCGGCGCTGGCCGGCGACACGTTGGGAAAGGCGGTGATCTCCGTGGTCACGTTGATGATGCAGGTGGCCGTTTCGCTCTTGGGCGGATAGCAGTCCTGCAGGTGCCGGTCGAGCAGGTCGTCGGAGAGCTTGTGCTCCTTGTCGTCATCCGGGATCTCGACGTCGTGGTGCTCGGCGAAGATCTTGTTGGCCGCGCGTACGGCGACGTCGTCGTCGTTCACCGCCAGGCGGCGCAGCGCGACGACGCTCCCGTCGGGGTTGATGACGGTGCCCGTGCCTTCGGCGAACGGGAAGTCGTAGGACCGCTCCACATGTTTGAGCCGGCCGACGTGGTCGAGCAGAGTGATCTCCACGTGGGACACGGCCTCCAGCCGCACCACGGCCGGGCTCACCAGGTCGGTGATCCCGCTCGGGTGCTCGTGTGCGGCGACCGGTATCGCGACCAGCACGAGCGCCGCCGCGACGCCACTGGCAAGAGCTCTGAGGCGCGCCATCTCTCCGCTCCAAACCGCAGGATTAGGACCAGCGTCCCAATCGGGTGCCGTAAGTCAATAGACGACCACGTAGACAAGCGCTTGCTCGGGGACATAACGTACGCGGATGGGGTTCGTGATCGGCGTCGACGTCGGTGGCACGTTCACCGACGTGGTCCTTCGCGCCAAGGAGAGCCGGCGCGGCACGTTGGCCGTGGCCAAAGTATTGAGCACCCACTACGACCCCATCGCGGGAATCCTCGCCGGCGTTACGCGCGCACTCGGCGACCGTGACCCCGCCCAGGTCGAACGCGTGGTGCACGCCACCACGCTGGCCACCAACGCGGTCCTCGAACGCACCGGCGTACGGGTCGCCTATGTCACGACGCAGGGCTTTCGCGCCACCATCCCGCTCGGCCGCTACGCCCGGGTCGAGGAGGACCGCTACGACCTCCGGTTCACGCCGCCGCCCCCGCCGGTGGCCCCCGGCGACTGTTTCGAGGTGGTGGAGCGGATCTCCGCGCGCGGCACCGTACTGACGCCGCTGGACCCCGGGTCGGTACGGGGGGCCGCCGCCGCGATCGCCCGGCGCGGCATCGAGTCGGCGGCGGTGTGCCTGCTGCACGCGTACGCCAATCCCGCGCATGAGCGGCAGGTGGCGGCGATCCTGCGCGAGTCGGTGAAGAACGTGGTGACATCCTCGGACGTCTGGCCGGAGATCCGGGAGTACGAGCGCGCCACCACCACCATCATGTCCGCTTATATCGGTCCATTGATGGCTTCTTATCTGTCGCGGCTCCGGGAACGGCTGGCCGGCATCGGCATCGACGCGCCCATCCATGTCATGGAGTCCAGCGGCGGCGTCATCTCCGCCGAGCTGGCCGCCCGGCGGGCGGTCGCCACGATCGAGTCGGGCCCCGCCGCGGGAGTGCTGGCCGCGGCCGGCGCCGGGTTCGCGGACGCCATCTCGTTCGACATGGGCGGCACGACGGCCAAGGCGTGCGTCGTACGCGGCGGGCGGCCCGAGATCACCCACGAGTTCCACGTGGGCGGCAAGGGCAGCTTCGGCGGGCGGCGGGCGGGCACCGGCGTGCCCATCAAGACCCCCGCCATCGACCTGGCCGAGGTCGGGGCCGGCGGCGGCAGCGTGGCCTGGCTCGACCAGGCGGGCGCGCTGCGCGTGGGGCCGCGCTCGGCCGGGTCCTCCCCCGGGCCCGCCTGTTACGGCCTGGGCGGCCGCGAGCCGACCGTCACGGACGCGAACCTCGTGCTCGGCTACCTCTCCTCCGCCTCGATCCCGCTCTTCCCCGGGCTCGCGGGCGAGGCGCTCGACCGGCTGGCCGGGCCGCTCGGCGTGCCACGGGAGCGGGCGGCGTACGCGGTGCACGAGATCGTCAGCGCCTCGATGGCGTCGGCGGTGCACGTGGTGACCGTCCAGCGCGGGATCGACCCCCGCGGCTTCGCCCTGGTCGCCTTCGGCGGCGCGGGGCCCACGCACGCGGCCCGGGTGGCGGAGCGGTTCGGGATCGGCACGGTGGTGGTGCCGCCGTACTGCGGGGTGGCGTCGGCCGCCGGGCTGCTGTCCGGCGAACTCTCCACGGACCGTGTCCTGTCCCGCCTGGACGCGCCCGACCCTGAGGCGGTCTTCGCCGCACTCGCCTCGGAGGCGGCCACGGACCTCGGGGTCTCACCCGGATCGCCGGGCGTGCGGGTGTCGCGGTCGGTGGACGTACGTTTCCAGGGTCAGGCACACGACCTGACCGTTCCGTGGAGCGCCGACCTCGCACTGCTGGAGTCCCGCTTCTTCCAGCGGTACGCCGAGGTCTACGGCTTCACCCAGCCGGGGCCGATCGAACTGGTCGGCTACCGCGTTCGCGTCACCATGCCCCCCGAAGACACGCACGGCGACAGGTACGAGGACCTGCCACCCGACACACAGGCCCACCACGCGGGCGCCGGGGTGCGGCGGGCGTACTTTCCCGAGACGGACGGGTACGTGGAGGTGCCGGTGCACACCAGGAGCACCATGGGCGCGGGCCTGCGCGGCCCCGCCGTCGTCGAGGACGCCGAGTCGGCGATCGTCGTGCCGCCCGGCTGGAGCGCCGCCCTCACCGGGTCCCGCGCCGTGCACCTGACCAGGAGCCTCCCATGACCGACCCGCTCACCGCGGAGGTGCTGAGGAACGCCCTGGTCGTCGCGGCGGAGGAGGCGAGCATCGTCGTGGTGCGCGCGGCGTACTCGACGTTCATCGTGGAGGGCTCCGACGCCTCCGCCGCCGTTCTGGACGCCGGGGGCCGCCTGATCGCCCAGTCCATGGCCACCACCCTCATGAACAGCATGGCGCTCAGGACCGCGCTCCCCGAACTGGTCAAGGACTTCCCGCTGGAGACGATGCGGCCGGGCGAGGTGTACGCGCTCAACGACGCCTACCGGGGCGGCGTGCACACCAACGACCTGCTCGTCTACCGTCCCGTCTTCGTCCACGACGTCCCCGCCTACTTCACGGCCACGATGATCCACGTGTCCGACCTGGGCGGGCTCTCGGCCGGGGGGATGGCGCCGCTGGCCACGGACATCTTCCTGGAGGGCCTGCGACTCCCCCCGGTGCGCCTGGCCACGGAGGTCGGCATCGACCCGGCCATGGAGGCCGTGCTGAAGGCCAACAGCCGCACCCCTGACAAGGTCATGGGCGACGTACGGGCGCTGGTGGCCGGCACGGCGGTGGCGGCGGCGCGGCTGGAGAGGCTGATCGGCGAGTACGGCGAGCAGGGCCTGGCGGACGGCGTCGACGCCTACCTGGACCACACCGAGGCCGTGACCAGGGCCGCGCTGGCCGAGTTGCCGCGGGGGCGGTTCGAGGCGTCGTACCCGATCGACGACGACGGTATGAATCCCGAGAAACCACATCTCGTTCGCGTGGCCGTCACGCTCGGCTTCCAGCGGGCCGTGCTCGACTTCGCCGGCACCGGCCCGCAGGTCCCCGCCGCCATCAACGCCTCGGCCTCCCAGTCCCTCGCCGCCGCCGTCTTCGCGCTGCGCTGCTTCCTGGACCCGTCGATCCCCATGAACGACGGCTGCCTGCGCGCCATCGACGTGCGCCTGCCCGAGGGCTCCCTGCTCAACGCCCGCTCCCCCTACCCCTGCGGCGGCCGGTACGTCCCCATCTACGCCGCCATGGAGGCCGTCTTCCAGGCCATGTCGGACGCGGTGCCCGAACGGGCCATCGCGGCCAGCGGGATCCTGCAGCCGTTCTCGATCGCGGCGGTGGACGCGCCGTACTGGATCCACCTCTCCTACGACTTCGGCGGGGTAGGCGCCCGGCAGGATCTGGACGGGCCGGACGCGACGGGCGTGCACTTCGGCATCGGCCGCAACTCGGTGCCGCAGGCCGAGCCGGTGGAGAGCCGCTGCCCGCTGATCGTCGAGTCGGTCGAGACGATCCCCGACTCGGGCGGACCGGGACGCCACCGGGGCGGGCTGGGATCGCGCACCGTCTACCGTTTCCTGGCCGGCTGCCACGTCACCACGCGCGGCGACCGGCTCCGGCTGGCGCCGCCGGGCCGCGACGGCGGGCTGCCGGGGCGGCTGGGCGGGTTCTTCAAGCGTCATCGCGACGGGACCGTCGAGCGCCTGGCGTCGAAGGTCAACAACGTGCGGTTCGCGGCGGGCGAGGCGTTCATCGTGGAGACGACGGGCGGGGGCGGCATCGGCCCGCCGGGCGAACGGGACAGGCAGGCGATCCTGGGTGACCTCGAGGCGGGGCGCGTCACCCCCCGAGGAGCGGCCGAGGACTACGGGTTCAGCCTCTGAGACGCATCGACTGGGCGGGGTCGAAGGTCACGGAGAAGGGCGCCGGCAGGGTCACCGTGTTTCCGGCCTTGTGAACGGCGGGTCCCGCGTAGGAGCGTGGGGGCAGGGCTCACTAGTGGGCTCCCGTTGAAGAGCTCGTATCGGTTCCCGTCGTCGGGGAACTCGAGCAGGTCGTCGACGGTGAACGGCGGCGCACCCGGGAGAACCGTGCGCCTCGTGGTCGGTTCCTGCGCGGCCGTTCCGCTCTTCGGTTCGATCGTCGCCATTGCGGTCACCCGCCCGGTATCGGGAGCCTCGCCCGCGCCCACATGCCACTTCCCCGAAACTCCTCACTTGGAGCGACGGGGACGCCACTCCTCGGCGCCGCGCCGGACCGCCCGGTGCACCGCCCGCGCCACCCGTGCCCCCCATTCCGAGCGCGGCCCCCCGAACACCTCCTGCGGACCACCGCAGTTCTCGTGCGCGGGCACGACCACGCACACCGCGTCGGAGGCCGTGCCCGTGCACGGGAACCCGGCCTCGATGAGCGCCTGCGTCTTCGCCTCCGTGACCGTCACGACCGTGTTGACCAGGGCCGCGTCCGTCATCGCCACCGGCAGCACGGTGACGATGTTGACCGTGCCCGCCCGCATGGGCGCGAGCTCGGGGTCCTCGGTGCCTTCCGGGGCCGCGGCCCAGGTCGGCACCCGCAGCCCGACGGTGGCGACCGCCTCGACGCCACCGTCCGCGGCACGCGCGTAGCGGTCGACGGACGCGGCGGTCATCATCCCGACCCCGCCGCCCGCGGGGCCTAACGACCGCAGGTGCTCGGCCGGGTCCATGCGCGCGTACCCGGCCACGACCTGCGCGTTCAGCACCCACGCGCGCGTCCCGATCCCGCCGCCCAGCATCGCGGAGGAGATCATCCGCCACCCGGGCCCGAACTCCCACAACAACGACCCGAGCCTGGCGCCCTCCTCCACCCGGTACGTCAGCTTCACGGTCCTCCTCTGACCAGATGCACCACGGGCCGCCCGTCGTGTCCCCGTTCGATCTTCACCTGGGCGTCGAAGTGCCGTCCCACCAGCGCCTCGGTCAGCACCTGGGCGGGCCTGCCCGCAGCGACCGCGCGCCCTTCGGCCATGAGGAGCAGGGAGTCGGCGTACAGTCCCGCGACGGTCAGGTCGTGCAGGGTGGTGACGACCGTCAGCCCGTCGGCCCTGCGCAGGCGGTCGACCAGCTCCAGCACCTGCTGCTGGTGCCCGAGGTCGAGCGCCGTCGTCGGCTCGTCGAGCAGCAGCACGGGCGCCTCCTGGGCGAGCGCCCTGGCCAGCACCACACGCTGCCGCTCCCCGCCGGACAACTCGCCGACGCGGCGGGTGCCCAGCTCCGTCAGGTCGAGCCGGTCGAGCACGGAGGCGGTGACGCGCCGGTCGTGCCCGCTCTCCCTGCCGAGGTAGGGGATGTACGGGGTGCGCCCGAGCAGCGCGTAGTCGAAGACCGACATGTCAGGCGGCAGGGCGGGGGACTGCGGCGCGTACGCCACCAGCCTGGCCCGCGCGCGGGGCTTGAGCGCGGCGGCCGGCCGGGAGTCGATCGTGACCTCGCCCCGGTGCGCGACCAGGCCCATGACCGCTTTGAGCAGCGTGGACTTGCCGGCGCCGTTGGGCCCGATGATGGCCAGCCATTCGCCGCGGTGCACGTCGAGCCCGACGTCGGCGACGACGTCACGCCCGCCGAGCCGCACGGAGACGGCCGATGCCCCGATCAAGTGACCGCCCGCCTGGTCATGCGCAGCACGCCGACGAAGAACGGCGCCCCCACGAACATGGTCACCACGCCGATCGGAAGTTCGGCGGGCGCCAGCACGGTGCGGGCCACGAGGTCGGCCAGCACCAGGAAGGCCGCGCCGCCGATCATCGAGAGCGGCAGCACGCTGCGGTACGAGCCGCCCGCCAGCCGCCTGACGACGTGCGGGACGACGATGCCCACGAAGCCGATCAGCCCGCTCACCGCCACGGCCGAGGCGGTGGCCAGCGACGCCGCCAGCAGCACCGTGAACCGCACCCTGGAGGCCCGTACCCCGAGGCTGGTGGCCTCCTCGTCGCCCACGGACAGCACGTCGAGCATCCTCCCGTGCACCAGGAGCAGGACGGCGGAGACGGCGGCGTACGGCAGGACCAGCCAGAGCTGGTCCCACCCGCCGCCGACGTCGCCGAGGATCCACGCGTAGATGCGCTGCAGCTCCTCGACCTTGAACTGCTGGACGAACGTCTGGATCGCGGTCAGGAACGACGTGACCGCCACCCCGGCCAGCACCAGCGTGGCGGTGCCGCCCGCGCGCCCGGCGGTGTTGCCGAGCGTGTAGGCCAGGAACACGCCGCCGACGGCCCCGGCGAAGGCCGCGATCGGCACGCTGCCCTCCGCGGCGGGCAGCAGCACGATCACCGCGGTCGCCGCGAGCCCAGCCCCCGCGGCGGCGCCCAGCAGATACGGGTCCGCCAGCGGGTTGCGGAACACCCCCTGGTACCCCGCCCCCGCCATGGCCAGCAGCCCGCCGACCACGGCGGCGACCAGGACGCGGGGCAGCCGCAGCTCGTACAGCAGTCCCTGTTCGACCGGGGCGAGCCCCGAGTCGACGTGGGCGAACGGCAGCCAGTCCACGGCCTGGAGCACGACCTGCCACGGCGAGATGTCGGCGGCCCCGTCGAGCAGCCCGGCGACCATGGAGACGGCCAGCACGCCGAGGGCGCTCGCCACCCAGGCGGGTCTGGCCCTGGACGGGCGTGCCTGCGTCGTCACAGTCAGCTCGTGCCGTCCCCGGGGCCCGCCTTGGCCACGGCGGCGCCGATGGCCTCGGCCAGGTCGACGACGCGCGGCCCCCAGCGGGAGGCGATGTCGTCGTCGAGCTGGATCACCTGGTCGTTCTTGATGGCCGACAGGTTCTTCCATCCGGGCCGCTTGGCCAGGGTCTCCTTGCTCTGCCCGCAGCACTTGACGTCCGCCAGGAAGATCAGGTCGGGGTCGGCCTGAGCGACGAACTCGGCGGAGAGCTTGGGGTAGCCGCCCGCGGACGCGGGCGCCTTGTCGGCGATGTTGGTGAGGCCGAAGATGCCGTAGATCTGGCCGATGTACGTCTCGGACGTCGCCGCGTACGGCGTCTGGTCCAGCTCGTGGTAGTAGGTGAGTTTCCTGTCCTTCGGCGCTTCGGCGACCAGCTTGTCCATGGCCGTCTTCATGCCGGAGACGACCTCCTCGGCCTTGGCCTTGTTGCCGGTGGCGGCGCCGAGCTCGACGATCTCCTCGTACGTGTCGTCGAGCGTGGTGGCGGCGGGCTGCACCAGGACGGGCACGTTCACCTTGCCCAGCTCGGCGACGATGTTGTTCAGGTCGTCGGAGACCACGACGAGGTCGGGTTTCTCGGCGACGATGGCCTCGACGTTGGGCTTGAAGCCCGACAGGCCGGTCTTCGGGGCCTCGGGCGGGTAGTTCGACTGGTCGTCCACCGCGACGACCTGAGGGCCCGCGCCGACGGCGAAGAGCGTCTCGGTGTGGCTGGCCGACAGGGAGACGACGCGCTCCGGCTTCTTGCCGATGGTGACCTGGCCGTTGCCGGCCTCGATCGTGACGGGGAACTCCCCTGAGGAGGTGGAGGAGGTGGAGGAGGCTGAGGACGCGCGGGCGGAGGAGGGGGTGGCGGTCGTGCCGGCCTGGCCACAGCCGGCCAGGACGAGCGTTCCCAGCAGCGCGCCCGCGAAGGCCGTTCGTACGGGCCTCACGAGTAGTCCTTTCACACTGTCGGAACCGAGAGACCCGCTTGGAGCGACGGATCACCCTTTTCCACGAGGGCTGATGACGTCGGCGCAGCGGCAGGCGACCTGGCTATGACAGTTGCGGGACAGCGCCGGATTCGCACCGGACTTCGCTGCAACGCTGCGCGTCGGACAAACGCTATCAATCCCCCTGCGGCGCCGGGCGTCAAGGGGTGAGTTGGGCCTCCGCCTCGGCGATGATCCGCTGGAGCCGGAGCCCGTGGGCGGCGTCGAGCGGGTGCCCGCCGCCGTTCCGCACGGTCTCCGCGAACTCCGCGGCCACGTTCTCCAGGGGGTCGTCGTCGAACGGCAGCAGCACGGCGTTGCCGGTGCGGCCGTACACGGCGAACGACGACGGGGGCAGGTCGCCGACCGCCGTCATGCACAGGGACGCCTCGCTGACGGCGCCGTTCTCGTGCTCCAGCAGCAGCCCGGTCCAGCCGAGCGGGTTGCCGTGGGCGCGCACGCCGCTCACCCGGCCGAGCGCGGCGTCCAGCAGGTCGATGACGTGCGGCCCGACGTCCAGCAGCGCGCCGCGTTCGAGCCGCCACGGGGTGGCGAAGTGGTGGTCGCCGAGGAGGGCGCCGGAGATGTTGGCGGCGTGGCCGCCGAACGCCTCGATCTCCGCGCAACGGGCGAGGAAGATCCGGGTCTGGGTGGCGTACCGCATGGTGAGCACCATCTGGGAGGCGACGCCCGCCTCCGCCACGGCGGCGGCCAGGCGCTCGGCGTTCCCGAGCGAGTCGGCCAGCGGCTTCTCCAGCAGCAGCGCCTTGCCCGCGCGGGCGGCGCGCACGCCGATCTCGGCCTGTACGGCCGGCGGCACGCAGAACGCGACGGCCTCGCAGGCGTCGAAGAGCTCCTCGACCCGCTCGAACACCGGAGCGCCGAACCTGGCGGCCGCCTCGGGCCTGCGGGCCCACACCCCGGCCAGCCGCGTGTGCGGCCCTCTGGTGAGCATCGGCACGTGCGCCATCTTCGCCCACGGCCCCGCTCCGACCAGCCCGACCGCCACCGGCTCCATGCGCCCCCCTAAGTCTTCGCAAACCTCACGATATTGGACATCAATCCCCATATTGAACCTGCAAGCGCTCTCTTGCGCCGCAAAAACCGATTTGAACGCCTTTTCGCCTCGGCGCTGCCTATCATGATCGCCGTCCATCGTCCCACACCGCGGCAAGAGCGCGGCCAACGCGGCAAGGCGGGATTTAGTGCTGAAAAGCCTCTTGTGTATAGCTATGGCGGGTTTACTCGTCAGCACCTCGGCGGCGGCGCCCGCGAGCGCCGCCCCGGCGCCGATCGACTGGGCGGCATGCGGCGAGATCGGCGGCGAGTGCGCCACCATCAAGGTGCCCGTCGACTACGCCAAACCCTCGGGCCCCACCCTCGACCTGGCGATCGGCCGGTTGAAGGCACTTGAACCGGACAAACGCATCGGCGTGCTGATCGTGCATCCCGGCGGCCCCGGCGGCTCCGGGATCAGCCCGTTCATTCTCAACGGCGCCATCACCCCCGACAGCGCGATGCGTCAGTACTTCGACCTCGTCAGCCTCGATCCTCGCGGCATCGGCCGCAGCACCCCGGTGCGGTGCAGCGCGGACGTGGTGAACGAGTCCCCGGCCACCTACCCGGCGAACGAGGCCGAGTACCGGGCGTGGCTCGACTACAACGCCGAACTGTCGAAGGACTGCCGTGAGCACACCGGCGCGATCTTCGATCACGTGCACACCACCAACGCCGCCCGCGACATCGACTCGATCCGCGCCGTGCTCGGTGAGCGGCAGATCAGCTTCTTCGCCCTCTCGTACGGCACCCAGGTCGGCCACCAGTACGCCGAGCTGTTCCCCGGCAGGCTCCGCGCCATGGCCATCGACTCGAACATGGACCACAGCATCACATCGGTGTTCCGCTACCTGCAGACGACGACCGAGGACCTGGAGGGTTCGTTCAAGGCGTTCGTAGGCTGGTGCGGCAGGACGCCGGCGTGCGCGCTGAACGGCGAGAACGTCACCGGACTGTGGGACGGACTGCACGACCGGGCCGCCGCGGGCCGGCTGGACGACCCGGCGACCGGGGAGCCCATCACCGCGGAACAACTGCGCGTGACGCTGTTCGAGGCGATGTACGACCCGGCGGGAAGCTGGTTCGACCTCGCGAGCCGCCTCAAGGCGCTCGCGGACGGCGAAGCGACGGCGCGCACGGCGGAGCCCAGGAAGCAGCAGGAAACCGTCAACTACGCCTACCCGGCCATCTGGTGCTCTGACTGGAAGTGGGAGGTCAGCGGCTTCGAGCAGCTCGACCGCTACCGCGAGCGTCTGGAGCGGCTCTACCCGCACACCAAGCTGTCGCCGTTCTGGTCCGACGTGCTGGTCTGCCTGAACTGGCAGGGCAAGGTGTCCAACCCGCAGCACCGCCTGGACATCACCGGCAACCCGCCGGCCCTGCTGCCCAAGGCCCGCCACGACGTCGGCACCCCGGCGGCGTGGAACTACGGCGCCGCCCGCCAGATCCCGCGGACCACGGTCCTCGAGTACGACGGCGTGGGCCACGGCCAGTACCGCAACAGCACCTGCGCCCGTGCGCACATCGAGAAGTACCTGACCAGCCTGGTGCTGCCTCCGCGCGGCACGCGCTGCGCCGCCGAGTACCCCGACCAGCCGTCCGCCTCGGCCAAGGCAGAGCGCCGGCTGCTGTCGCCGACGGGCCGCCCGCTGCACTGATCCCTACGGCCCGCCCGCGGTCACGACCTGCCGCCGGGCCGCGGCCGGCCGTACCGGATGATGGAGCAATGGACGAGATGCTGCTGCTGCGACACGGCGCGACAGAGTGGAGCAAGGCGGGCAAGCACACCGGCCGCACCGACCTGCCGCTGACCGGCGACGGCGAGGAACAGGCCAGGGCGCTCGCGCCGCTGGCCAAGGGCCGCGAGTTCGGCCTCGTGCTGGTCTCGCCCGCCCAGCGCGCGCGGCGCACCGCGGACCTGGCCGGGCTCAACGGCTACGACGTGGACGCCGACCTGTGGGAGTGGGACTACGGCGGCTACGAGGGCATCACCACCCCTGAGATCCGCGAGAGCCGTCCCGGCTGGTACCTGTGGCGCGACGGGGTGATCCCGGGCGACGCGGAGCACCCGGGCGAGAGCGCCGCCGAGGTCGCCGCCCGCGCCGACCGGGTGATCGAGCGGGCCCGCGCCGCGGAGGGGCGGGTGGCGCTGGTGGCGCACGGTCACTTCCTGCGCGTCCTGGCCGCCCGCTGGCTTGGGCTCGGCCCAGCCGAGGGCAGGCTGTTCAAGCTCGACACGGGCACCTACTCGCGGCTCGGCTTCGAGCACGCCGAGCCGGTGCTCATGGCGTGGAACGCCCCGGTCGACGGTTTCCAGGCGGCCTGACCGGCACGCCGGCGCTCAGGCCGGCACCTGGGCAGGTCGCGGGCCGCGCCCCGTGAGCCACTCCAGGACCCTGCGGTGCCCCGCGGCGGCGTCCTCGAAATGGCCCCAGTGCCAGTACCTCGGCTGGTCGCGGATGCCGGTCACCCACGTCCGGTAGGAGACGGCGGCGCCCGCGGCGGCGGGTGCCACGCCGTAGGTGCGGATCACGACCTTGCCGCCCGGCGCGAACAACACGTCGTCGGCGATCGGGTACAGCGTCATCTGGTCGAGCATGGTCCCGATCCTGGCCCGGGCGGGAGGCGGGGCCGTTACGCCTCCGGCTCGCCGCCGTTAAGCGGGCGAGCCGGAGGTGAACACGGTGTTACACGAGCAGTCCGTCGAACTCTCCGTCCTTCACGCCGAGCACCAGGGCCCGGATCTCGTCGCGGGTATAGATGAGTGCAGGGCCGTCGGGGAAACGTGAGTTGCGCACCGCGATGCCTCCATCGGGAAGCTCCGCGAGCTCCACGCAGTTGCCCTGCGAGTTGCTGTAGCGGCTCTTGCGCCAGGCGACCTGGGTGAGGTCCGCCGCGGGCATGCCGTTGTAGGTCTGGTTCATCTACATCTTTCTGAGAAGACCGCCGATGAGCTCGACGGTGCCCCCTGGCGTGGTGCTTTCCACGCACAGTTGCTCCATAGCCGTGAGATACGGATCGATGTCCTCACGTTTGTCCAGGTACAGGGCACCCCAGAGCTGCTCGACGTAGACAACGTCCGACAAGTCGGACTCGGGAAACCGCAAGATGCTGAACGCGCCCCCTTCAGCGGCGTGCTTGCCGAACCTGAAGGGCATCACCTGCAAAGTGATGTTGGGAAGGGCAGCGACCTCCAGCAGGTGCTGGAGCTGCTCGGACATGACCTCTCGCCCGCCGATGGTCCTCTTGAGAGCCGCCTCGTCGACGACGGCCCACAGACGGGGCCCGTCCTTCTGCGTGAAGCGCTCCTGGCGCTGCATGCGCATGTGCACGCGGCGCTCGATTCTCTCCGGACTCGCATCGGGGTTGCCCAGCTGGAAGACCGAACGCGCATACGCGGCCGTCTGCAGCAGGCCCGGCACGAACTGCACCTCATAGGTGCGGATCACGCTGGCGGCCTCCTCCAGGCCCACGTACGTGGTGAACCACGACGGCAACTCCGCCGAGTACTTGTGCCACCACCCGGGGGTGTTGGCCTCGCGAACCATCTCCAGCAGGGCACGGCGTTCGGCATCGTCGACGACGCCGTACAGGGTGAGCAGGTCTTCCACGTCACGTGTCTTGAAGCCGACGCGCCCGAGCTCCATGCGGCTGATCTTGGACTCGGACGCCCGGATGTGAAATCCGGCCTGAGCACGGTCCAGGCCGCTGGCTTCACGCAGGCGCCTGAGACTCGCCCCGAGCATGATGCGCCGAACGGTCGAGCCGGAACCAGGCGGATCAATGGACACGTGCTTGCTCCTTGGTCGTTTCCTTGCGACTCAGTCTGTCACTTCACGGCCCAAAGATCATGGGCCGTGAACAAGATCCCCTTTCCCCCATATTGACCTTTTGACGGAAACCGTAGCGTGTGCACGGGCTGTCTGCACGTGCATTCGCTCTTGCAGTTGCACGAGAGTTTGACGCAGAATGATCTACGTGCAATCCATCACGGCGCCCGGCCAGTGGACGACGTTCGATTGGTGGCCTCCGGTCGGCTGGTGGCCGGAAGGGGCCCGCGATCTCCTGGCCCCCGGCCCGTCGACGAGCGCCACGTTCGTGCTGCCGCCCACCGCCTCCTCCGTCCACTCGGCCCGCAGCTTCGGCGCCGGCGTCCTGACCGGGTGGGGGCTGACCGAACTCATCGAGAACATGGAACTGGTGGTCTCCGAGCTGGCCACCAACGCCCTGCGCCACGGCCTCTGCCTCGACGACCCGCGCCGCGAAGGCACCGTGCACATGTCCCTGGTCCGCCGCGGGACGCTCGTGACCAGCGCCTTCACCGATCCAGGGTCGTCGGTGCCGGTGCTGCGATACCCTGGCCCCCTTGACACCGGCGGCCTCGGACTCCACATCGTCGAATCACTCAGCCTCCGCTGGGGCTGGTCCGCACTCGCACCTCACGGAAAGATCGTCTGGGCAGTCCTCTCCTGACCGAGGGTGATCTGCATTACCGTGGATGGTCATGGCTCACGGTGAGTCCCTTGCGCGCGACCCCATGAGAGTGCTGACAGATGGAAGATCACCTGCTCGGCTGGCTGCGAACACTAGAGGAAGACCGGCTCGGCCGCGTCCTGGCCAACAGGCCTGACGCCATCGCCGCGCCGTGGCCACGGCGGCTCGACACCCTGGCCCAGCGGCTGGGCAACGGCTTCGCCGTCATGGAGACCCTGCGGAGGCTTCCCCTCCCCTGCCTGCAACTGGCCGAGGCCGCCCTGGCCATGACCCGTCCCACGGCCGACCGGCTGGCGGCCTTCGTCGACGCCCGGCCCGACGACGTGACCCCCTGGCTCGATCACCTCTACGACCACGCGCTCGCATGGCCGGGCGACGACGGCGTGATCCATCTCGCCGAGGGCGTGACGCGCTGGTGGTCGGCGCCGCTGAGCCTGGGCGAGCCGCTCGAGCACTACCTCAACTCCTGGACCATCAGCAACGACGCGCTGCACGCGCTCGGCCGCAACCTCGGCCTGCCCGCGCAGGGCAACAAACGCCGCGCGATCGCCCGCGTCACCGAGGCGCTCAGCGACGGCGAGCGGGTCCGGGCGATGCTGGCCAAGGCTCCCGAGGGAGCCGTCCCGCTGCTCGACCGGTTCGCCTGGGAAGGGCCCACGCTCAACGTCGACGGAGGCCGCTTCGTCACCCCCGGCACGCCGGAGAAGTGGTGCGCCGACCACGGCATGTTGTTCCGGCCGAGCTGGCACGTCGCGGAGATCCCCCGCGAGGTCGCGATCTGCCTGCGCGGCCCCGGCTATCACCCGCCCTACGCGCCCGAGTCGCCCGAGGTGGCCACCATCCCCGTCGACCCGGAAGAGGTCGACCACCTGATGACGCTGGCCGCGCCACACGTGGTAGAGCGGTGCGCGGCCCTGCTCGACAACACCGCGAAGACGCCGCTGCCGCTGCTCAAGACCGGCGGCGTGGGCGTGCGCGAGGTGCGCAGGATCGCCAAGGAGACCGGCTGCGACGAGGACGAGACGCGGCTGCTGCTGGAGATCTGCGCCGTGGCCAGGCTGCTGGCCTGGGACGAGCAGTCCGGCGGCATGATCCCCACCGAGCGCTACGACCGGTGGCGGCTCGACGAGGGCTCGGCCAGGCTGCGGGTGCTGCTGTCGGCGTGGTGGCGCATGGAGCGCTCGTCGCTGCGCAGGGTCGACGGCAAGTACGGCACCGTGCTCGGCGACGACCCCACCGGCAGCGCGGTGGCAAGGGTCCGCAGGGCCGTGTTGTCGGTGCTGGCCCACCTGCCCGCCGGCACGGCTTTCGCCGGCCGCGACAGCCTCATGGGCAGCGTGCACTGGCACGCGCCGCTGATCGACCTGGAGCTGCTGCGGGAGTGCGCCCCCGCGGTGCTCGACGAGGCCAGGCTGCTGGGGCTGCTCGCCAACAACGCGCTCACCGACCTGGGCCGGGCGCTGGCGGGCCTGACCGCCCGGCCGGGCGACGAGAACGACGCCGCCGTGCCCATGGTGGAGCACGACCCCGTGCTGTCCGAGGCGGCCACCAGAGCGCTGGCGAGCGTGCGCAGGAGCGCCCTGTTCGGCCCCGACCTCACCGCCGTGGTGACCGGCCCGCCGTCGGCCGAGCTGGCGGAGTTGCTCGACCGGGCCGCCGACCGCGAGTCGCGCGGCGCCGCCTCGGTGTGGCGCTTCACCACGGGCAGCGTACGCCGGGCCCTCGACCGCGGCTACGAGCCCGACGAGCTGCTCGACGAGCTGGCCGCGGTCGGCACCATCCCGCAGCCGCTGGAATACCTGGTGCGCGACACCGCGCGCCGGCACGGCGAGGTGACGGTCACCACGGTCGGCTGCGTCGTGCAGGCCGCCGACCCGACGCTGCTGGCCGAGATCGCCGCCCACCGGCGGCTGGGCAAGCTGGAGCTGCGCCTGCTCGCTCCCACGGTGCTGGTCAGCGCCGCGCCCGCGGAGCGGACCCTGTCCGCGCTGCGGGAGGTCGGATACTCCCCCGTGCCCGTGGCCGACACCGGCGAGATCACGATCCACCGTGCCAGGTCGTCCCACCTGGACGAGCCGCACAACGGCAAACTGATCCTGCTGCCCGGCGGCCAGGTGGCCGAGCTGTCCGACTTCACCGGCATCACCGAGCTCGATGCGCCCCCCTACATGCTGGCCGAGCCGCCGCCCGACCCCTACGAGCACGCCCGCCGCCTGATCGCCGCCAGCCGGGCCGACGCCGGCACCAACGGCCGCACCTGGGCGGTCATCGGCCGGATGGCCACCAGGCTGCCGACGGCCCAGCAGTCGCTGCTCGGTTTCGTGGTCGACCGCGGCGTGCGGGCCGGCATCACGCTCACCGACGGGCTGACGGCCACGATCAGCCACGGCGAACTCAAGGGCGGCGCGCTCGACGCGTGGTGCGAGGAGGCGGGCGACTACCTGGAGTTCCCCCTCGCCGAGATCGTCGAGGTCAGGGGCGCCTACTGACCCCGCGCCCGATCAGGCGGGGGCGGTGACGCGGCGGCGGGCCTCGGGGACGATCAGCGGCGTGCCCGTCTGCGGGTCCTGGATGATCTCGCAGCGCAGCTCGAACACCTGCCGCACCAGCTCCGGCGTGACGACGTCGCCCGGCTCCCCCTCCGCCACGATCGCGCCGCCGCGCATCACGATCAGGTGGGTCGCGTACCGGCAGGCCTGGTTCAGGTCGTGCAGCACCGCCACCATGGTCCGTCCGGTCTCGTGCAGGTCGGCGCAGAGGTCGAGCACCTCGATCTGGTGGGAGATGTCCAGGAACGTGGTGGGCTCGTCGAGCAGCAGGATCGGCGTCTCCTGCGCCAGGGCCATGGCCAGCCACACCCGCTGCCGCTGGCCGCCCGACAGCTCGTCCACGATCCGGTCGCCCAGCTCGGTCACGTCGGTGGCGCGCATGGCCTCGGCCACCGCCTTCTCGTCGGCCTTCGACCACTGCCGCATGAGCCGCTGGTGGGGGTAGCGGCCGCGGGCCACCAGATCGGCCACCGTGATGCCGTCGGGCACGATCGAGCTCTGCGGGAGCAGGCCGAGCCGCCTGGCCACCTCCTTCGACGGCAGGGAGGTGATGACGCTCCCGTCGAGGTGCACGGCGCCCGTCTTCGGCTTGAGCATCCTGGCCAGCGCCCGCAGCAGGGTGGACTTGCCGCAGGCGTTCGGGCCGATGATCACGGTGAAGGACTCGTCGGGGATCGACACGTTCAGGTCCGTGGCTACGACGCGCTGGTCGTACGCGAGGGTGAGGCTGGTGCCGGACAGTCGGGAGGCCATCAGCGGAGATCCTTTCGCCGGGGCGGCGGCCATCAGTGGCGCTCCTTTCGCAGGAGCAGGACGAGGTAGGTGCCGCCGATGGCGGCGGTCAGCACGCCGACGGGCAGCTGTGTGGGGGCCAGCAGCCGCTGCGCGGCCAGGTCGGCGGCGGTCAGCAGGACGGCGCCGGTCAGCGCCGAGGCGCCCATCGTCACGCCGGGCGAGCGGGTGAGCCGCCGGGCCAGCTGCGGCGCGGCGAGTGCGACGAAGATGACGGGCCCGGCCGCGGCCGTGGCCACCCCGGACAGCAGCACCCCGGCCGCGATCGCCACCGCGCGCACGGGCTCCACCTTGATGCCCATGGCCTTGGCCGCGTCGTCGCCCATCTCGATCATCCGCATGGGTCGCGACACGTACGCGCACATGGGCAGCAGCACGGCCAGTGCCAGCGCCACGGGGAGGGCGTGGTCCCAGCCGCGCCCGCTCAGGCTGCCCGTCAGCCAGGCGCCCGCGGTGGCGGCGTCGTTGATGTTCGCCCGGGTCAGCAGGTACGAGTTCACCGCGAGCAGCAGCGCGTTCGCCCCGATGCCGACCAGCACCAGGCGGTAGCCCTGCACGCCACCGCGGTAGGCCAGGGCGTAGACCAGCACGGCGGTGACCACGCACCCCGCCAGCGCGCCGCCCGCGATCGTCATGGCCGAGCCGCCGGCGACGACCGCGATGATGCCGCCGGTCGAGGCCCCGGCGGTGAAGCCGATGAAGTCGGGGCTGCCGAGCGGGTTTCTGGTGAGGCTCTGGAAGATCGCGCCGCTCAGCCCGAACGCCGCCCCCACCAGCAGCCCTGTCACCACGCGGGGGACGCGGAGCTTGCCGACGATCAGCTCGGCGACCGGCGGGCCCTGGCCGAGGACCGCGGCGACGATGTCCGGCACGGGTACGGTGTACTCGCCCGTCGCCAGGGCGGCCACGCTCACCGCGCAGGCGAGCACGAGCAGCGCGGCCCCGGTGACCAGAGCGCGGGGCGCGAGCCGTACGGACCAGGATCCGACGCGGATGGTCACAGCGCCGCCACCCGCCTCCGCCTGGCCAGCATGATGAAGATCGGCGCGCCGAGCACCGCCCACACGATGCCCACCTGCACCTCGCCCGGCCGCGCGATGAGCCGGCCCGCCACGTCGGCCACCAGCAGCAGCACCGGCGCGGCCAGCGCCGAGTACGGCAGCACCCACCGCTGGTCGGGGCCCACCACCGCGCGCACGGCGTGCGGCACGATCAGCCCCACGAACCAGAGCGGACCGGCGGCGGCGGTGGCCGCGCCGCACAGCAGCGTGACCGCGACCCCCGTGAGGATCCTGGTGCGGTTGACGCCGACGCCGAGCGCCTTGCCCGCGTCGTCGCCGAGCGCGAGCGTGTTGAGCGGGCGGGCCAGCATCAGGCCGAGCACCAGGCCGGCGGCCATGAACGGCGCCAGCCGCACCAAGGTGTCGGCCGTCTGCCCGGCCAGCGACCCGGTCAGCCAGAACCGCATGCGGTCGAAGGTCTGGGCATCCATGCGCAGGATGGCCGAGGCGATCGCCGTGCAGACCATGCCGAACGCGACGCCGGCGAGGGTCAGGCGTACCGGGCTGGAGCCGGAGCGTCCGGAGGAGGCCAGGGCGTACACGGCGACGGAGGCCAGCGCGGCCCCTCCGAACGCGAACCACACGTAGGCGGCGGGGTCGGAGAGCCCGAACAGGCCGAGCGCCAGCGTGACGCCGAGCGCGGCGCCCTCGTTGACGCCGAGCAGCCCGGGGTCGGCGAGCGGGTTGCGGGTCAGGCTCTGCATGAGCGCGCCGGCAAGCCCCAGGGTGGCGCCCACGCCGATGCCGAGCAGCGTGCGCGGGACGCGCAGCTCGCGGATGACCGTGTGGTCGTTGGAGCCGTCAGGGGCAAGGAAGGCGTCGATCACCGTGCCGAACGACACGCCGCGCGCGCCCAGCGCCACGCTGGCCATCGCCACCAGCGCCAGCACCGCCACCCCGACGACCAGCCCGGTGGCGAGGACCGCCGGGCGGCCCCTGCGCCCGGGGTCGCGGGCGGCGCCGGCCTCCTCACCGGCACCGGCGACCGGGACGGCCGTCTCCTCAGCCGGACGCACCCAGCCCCCTCTCATAGCAGTCAAACTTAGGCAAGGCTAATCTAATGGCCTGTATGCAAGGCAAGCCTAACCACCATAGGAGATCGAGATGCCGGGACCCGTACTGCCGCGCAGGGGCTTCCTGTCGGCCACGGCAGGCCTCGCGGCGGCCCTGACACTCGCGGGGTGCGGCGGCACGGAGACTGCGGCCAGGGAGGGCTCCTCCGCCCCAGAGGGCCGGAAGTGGTCGTTCACCGACGACCGCGGCAAGAAGCTGGAGCTGGACAAGCCTCCCGCCCGGATCGTCGCCCAGGTGGGCTCGGCGGCCGCCCTGTGGGACTTCGGCGTACGCCCCATCGCCGTCTTCGGCCCGCACAAGCTCAAGAACGGCGCCAAGGACCCGCAGGTCGGCAACGTCGACATCACCAAGGTCGAGGGCCTGGGCAACGTGTGGGACGAGTTCAACGTGGAGAAGTACATCTCCCTGCAGCCCGAGCTCCTGGTCAGCAGCATGTACGTCAAGGGCGTCCTCTGGTACGTGCCCGAGAAGTCGAAGGACACCATCGAGCAGGTCGCCCCGACCGCGGGCGTCATGCTCACCGGCAAGAGCGCCACCGACGTGATCGGCACGTACGAGAAGCTGGCCACGTCGCTCGGCGCCGGCATGGAGGGCGTGCCCGAGGCCAAGGCCCGCATGGAGGCGGCCACCGAGCAGCTCGCGCAGTTCAAGAACCTCAGGGTCCTCATGATGTCCGGCGGCCCCGACCAGATGTGGGTGGTCAACCCGCCCGAATATCCCGACATCGTGCATCTCACCACCGCCGGGCTGGACGTCGTCACGCCGTCCAAGGTGGACGAGGGCGGCTTCTTCCAGACCCTGAGCTGGGAGAACGCCGACACCTACGACGCCGACGTGATCCTCTACGACACGCGTACCCAGTCGCTCAAGCCGGAGGAGATGTTGAAGAAGCCCACCTTCGCCAAGCTGCCCGCGGTCGAGGCCGGCCAGTTCTACCCGTGGCGGGCGGAGGTGCCGTTCAGCTACCACGGGTACGCGGCGTTCCTCGAGGAGCTGGTGGCCGACCTGAAGAAGGCGCGCCCGCTCGGCTGACCGGTCAGCGGGCTCCGCAGCGGCGCACCGCGAGCAGGGCCAGCGCGCGGGTGACGGCCAGCAGCTCGTCCAGCGCGACCTGCTCCCTGGGGGCGTGCGCGAACCGCACGTCTCCGGGGCCGTAGTGCAGCGTCGGGATCCCGCCCGCCGTGTACAGGCGCAGGTCGCTGCCGTACGGCGCCGCCGCCTCCACCGGCGCGGCGCCCGTCGTGTCGGCGATCGCCCTGCTCACCTCGCCCAGCAGCTCGTGGCCCGCGGGCAGCCGGCCGCTGGCGAACTGCCCGCCCGGCCACGTCACCACCGGCGGGTTGGCCCGCAGCCAGGGGTGCGCGACCTCCGCGACCGCCTCCTCGAACGCCGCCCGCGCCGCGGCCGGGTCCTCGTCCAGCCGCACCCCGAGCCGCCCCTCCGCGACCAGCAGGTCGGGCACAGTGCTGGCCCAGTCGCCGGCCCGCACGGTGCCGATCTCGATCGGGTAGGGCAGCGCGTTGCCGCGGAACACCTCGGGCACGTCGCTGTTGCGCGCCGCCTCCAGCCGCCTGATGGCCTCGAACACCGGCCAGAACACCTCGACCGCGTTGACGCCCTCCTGGCGGGTGGCACCGTGGGCGGCCCGCCCCGCGAGCTCCAGCCCGAACGTCAGCGCCCCGGCGTTGGCGGTGATGACCGTGCCGCTGGTCGGCTCGCTGATGACCGCGGCCTCGGCGGTGTGGCCCCTTTCCAGGGTGGCGAACGCGCCGAGCCCGCCGTCCTCCTCGCTGATCACGCAGTGCACGGCCAGCGGCCTGACCAGCCTGACCCCCGCACGGTGGATCGCCCTGACCACGGCCAGGTTGGCGACGAGCCCGGCCTTCATGTCGCACGCGCCCCGGCCGTGCAGCACGTCGCCGCTGATCCTGGCGGCGAACGGGTCGCTGCCCTCCCACTTGGCCAGGTCACCGGTGGGGACGACGTCCACGTGCCCCTGGAGCGCCAGCGCGGGAACGCCCTCTCCCTCGGTCACGGCCACGACGCCGTACCCCTCGGTGCGCGGGGCCTCGGTGCCGGGGAAGCCGGGGCGCTCGCCGAGCTCGTCGAGGTCGAGCTTCCACACGTCGACGTCCATTCCCAGGCCGGCGAGCAGGCGGGCGTAGTGGTGCTGCAGGTCCGACTCGGCGTCGGTGCCGGTGACGCTGGGAACCCTGACGGCTTCGGCCAGCAGGTTCACGGTCTCGGCGGCGTCGATGGCGTCGAGTACGCGGGCTTCTACGTCGTGCACGCTGCATTGTTGCATGTCGCCGGGATGTCGGGGTCCGAGGTGTCCGGGCCTCGCTCAGCCGGCTTCGGCCCGTACCTCGCCGAAGCGCACGGCGAAGCCCGTGCCCACGGGGGCGGCGGCCATGGCGCCGGCCATCACGGGCCTGCCGGGCGGGAAGTGGGCCAGGCGGAGCAGGGTCTCCGGCGGGTCGCCGTCGAGGCCGTAGCGCACGGTGACCGCGTCGCCCGCGCGTTCCAGCGTGAACGTCACCCGGTCGGCCGCGCGCCCGAGCGGCAGCACCGACCAGTCGGAGAACTCCCTGGTCACGACCGTGCTCAGGTGGAAGCCGCCGTCGACGTACTCCACGCCGGCCTTGATCCATTGGTGCTCGTCGATCCTCAGCAGGGCGCCCGCCTGGTCGTACTGCTCGGCGTAGTCGCCGGCGAACGTGACGGACAGCTGCAGGTCGCCGGGCAGGGTGCGGCCGAACATGTGGGCACTGTCGTGGGTGTAGCCGTAGTGGGTCCTGCGCCACATGTCGGTGGCGGGATCGCAGATGAGGCTCAAGCCGTCGTCGGCGGTCCATTCGCGGGGAGGGTTCAGCCAGTGCCAGCCGGTCTCGCCGAAGGCCATGATCATGACGTGATCCTGCCACGATCCCGGCGCCTCGGTAAGCGCCCCCGAGAGGGCGACGGCGGACCCGGGAACCCGGATGTCCCACGACTCGTAAACTTGGGCCCGTGGAAGAGCCCAAGTTCGAGATTCAGATGCTGCACGACCGGGTCATGATCAGCATGGAGCAGGAGGCCGGGGAGCGGCGCAGCGGCTCCGGGATCGTCATTCCCGCGACGGTCAAGATGGCCAACCGCCTGGCCTGGGGCGAGGTCTGCGGCGTCGGCACGAACGTGCGCTCGGTCAAGGTCGGCGACAAGGTGCTGTTCAACCCCGAGGACCAGTTCGAGGTCGAGGTGCACGCGCGGATCTATCTCGTGATGCGGGAGCGCGACCTGCACGCCGTCGCCACGCAGGAGACCGACCACGGCACCGGGCTCTATCTCTGACCTCTATGACGTCGGCGCCGTCCTGGCGAAGGAGAGCCAGAGGCCCGCGTCCCACGTCCTGGCGGGCACATCGGCCAGCACGCGGGTGACCTTCCCCTTGAGGTCGAGCACCGACAGGCGATAGGCGCCCCCGTGCGCGAGGACGGCGATGAGGTGCTCGTCATCCCACCACCCGAACACCGCCCGCGGCGCCGCGTCCACCCGCCCGGCGATACTTCCCGTGGCCGGGTCGACCAGGCAGAGCTGCTCCTCGAAACGTTCGGGGCACCACGTGGCCAGCCGCTCGCCCGACGGGGAGTAGGCGTCCTCTGGGCCGGTCGGCGGGCCCACGTCCGCGTACGCGCGCACGACAGCGCCGTCGGACGCCCGGTGGACGCGCAGGCCGGTGCCGTGCCGGGAGACGAGATGGCCGTCGGGGCTCCACCAGAAGCCGGCGTCCGCCCCCAGGCCGTCGATCTCGACCGTGCGGGCGGTCCTTCCGGCCACGTCCACGACGGTGAAGCCGAGCACCCGCCACTTCCCGCTCACCTTCTGCTCGACCGTGAGCGCGACCTTCTTGCCGTCACGCGACCAGGACGCGTAGGAGGCGGTCATGGGCTTCTTGACCGTGCGGATCGTGGTGGTCCCGCCGGTCGCGCGGTCGGTGACGAGGAGCGCGTCGTGGCCGGACCGGTACGCCGCCGGCACCCCCGCCGCCAGACGGCCACCGGGTGAGACCGACACCTCGGACAACGGTTTCCTGTGGGTGAAGGCGTTGCCGG
The DNA here is from genome assembly GCF_009908215.1 of Nonomuraea sp. K271. Lineage (NCBI taxonomy): Bacteria > Bacillati > Actinomycetota > Actinomycetes > Streptosporangiales > Streptosporangiaceae > Nonomuraea > Nonomuraea sp. K271. Next base: position 25,120 of record NZ_JAAAHR010000085.1, read on the forward strand.
TGGCGGATCTCAGGTAGGTGCGCCGGGTGCCGAGGCCGTAGGCGGTGAGCCGTACGGGATCGCCCGTTTTTTCGCGATATTTTATACCGCCGATGCCCGGAAGCTCCAGATCCGCCCCTACGGCTGCCCGCACGGGCAGCGCGACGGTCGGCGCGACGGGAGTGGGGAGGGTCAGGGACAGCGCGACGGCGATGGTGGCGATCACGCCCGCAGAATAGGCATGAATCCGCGGGTTTCCCGTGTGATGCCGACTAGGTATGCACGTGGCTCAGCGCGAACTGGACGACGTCGAAGCCGACCGTGCGCAGCCCGAGATAGACGATCGCCCCGGCTACGGCCACGGTCACGGCGAGCACGACGATGCGCACCGTCCAGCCCTGCCGTTTGTACCACTCCGTCCAGGCGTGCAACACGCGCTTGCCGAACTCCAGCAGCTTGTGCGCCCAGTGGAACTCCGTGGCCAGCACCGCCAGCCCGGCGAACACGACCAGCCAGCCCGGCCCGGGGAACGGGACCATGATCAGCCCACCGACCACCATGACCGTGCCGATCACGCCGATCACGATCTTCAGCGTCAGCGCGCCCGTACGGGTCGAGCGGATGCCGTCCAGCCAGCCCTGGATCCCCCTGCGACGTCCGGGCATGCCGGAGCGACCGGCGGCCTCCCGCTTGATCACGTCGGCCTCGCCGGTGTCGGAGTTCTGAATCGTCACATTTCCCCCCGGCAATCGATGTGCCCCCCAGGATACGGCGCTGCCTCCGGTCACACTTGCAGACGGCTAGCAAATCACCAAACCCCCAAACAGGTAAAATCTCCTGCTTGGTCGGGCTTCCACCGGCAATTATCGGTTAATGTCTGCTATGCCCGACGTATTGCTCCGCACTGTCACCGGCCCTGTACGCGCGGCCTCCATCGAGGGCGTCGTGCTGCCCCACGAACACCTGCGCACCGACATGCGCTGGGCGGTCGGCATCGAGTCCGACCCGCACCGGTGGCTCGACGAGGAGGCGACCGTCACCGCGGAACTGCGCGAGCTGCGTCAGTCCGGCGGGCTCTCCCTCGCGGTCGACCTGACGTGCATGGGCATGGGCCGCGACGCCGGCACCCTGGCCCGGGTCGCCGCCGGCAGCAGGGTGGCGGTGATCGCCTCGACCGGGCTGTTCGCCGATCCGTTCACGACCGTCGGCGACGCCGACCCCGACACCCTCACCGGCCTGCTCATCGAGGAGATCTCCAGCGGCGTCGACGGCACGGGCGTCTTCCCCGGCGTGATCGGCGAGGTCGGCTGCTGGGGCGCCGAACCCACCCCGCGAGAGGAACGGTGCCTGGTCGCCGCCGCCCGCGCCTCGCTCCGGTCCCGCCTGCCGGTCGCCACGCACGGCAGGAACGCCCTGTCCCTGCTGGAGATCCTGCTCGGCGAGAACCTACCGGGCTCCCGGGTGGCCGTCGGCTACGCCGGAGCCGAGCCGGCCGCCGCCAGGAAGATCGCCGAAGCGGGCGCGTACGTGAGCCTCGGCGTTCTCGGCCTCGGCCCCGGCCAGGCGGCCAGGATCGCGCTCGGCCTCATCGAGGACGGGCTCGCCGACCGCATCCTCCTCAGCACAGGGCTGAGCCGGGTGGCGCAGACCCGCAAGTACGGCGGGCCCGGCTACGCCCACCTCTTCCACGACCTGCTGCCGCGCCTGCGCGACGCGGACGTGGGCGAGGACACCATCCGCCTGATCACGCACGACAACCCGCTGCGCTGGCTGACCTCCGGCCTGGCTTGACCTCCACCGGTGTCAAGGTTGCAGAGTGCATGGCATGATTTTCACTCCAGCGGAACTCGACTACCTGTCCACGCAGCGCATCGGCCGCCTGGCCACGGTCGCGCCCGACGGGCAGGTGCAGAACAATCCCACCGGGTTCTTCGTCGACGCCGGCACCGGCACGATCACCATCGGCGGGCACGCCCTCGGCGCGTCCAAGAAGTTCGCGAACGTCCAGGCGGGCAGTACGGTCGCGTTCGTCGTGGACGACCTGGCCTCGGTGGACCCGTGGGTGGTGCGGGGCATCGAGATCCGCGGCACCGCGCAGGCCCTGACGGACCACGAACCGCCCGTGGCGTTCTTCTCGAGGGAGGTCATCCGGATCGCCCCTGCCAGGATCGTCTCGTGGGGCGTGGACGGGCCCCGTACGAGCCGGGCGGTGTGAAGCTCACCGGCCCACGCTCCTAGGGTGACGGCATGGCGACTACATGGGTGGTCAGCGGGCCGCCGGGCGCGGGCAAGTCCTCGGTGGCCACCGCGCTGCTCGCCCGGCTCGACCCGGTGCCCGCCCTGCTCGACAAGGACACCGTCTACGGCGACTTCGTGGCGCGGGTCCTGCACGCGCACGGCAGGCCCGGCGGTGAGCGCGAGGGCCCCTGGTACGACGAGAACGTCAAGCGTCACGAATACGCCGGCCTGACGAGGACCGCCGGGCAGATCCGCGGCCACGGCTGCCCGGTGCTGCTCGACGGCCCGTTCACCACGCAGGTGCACGACGCGGCGCGGTGGGCGGAGTGGGTGGCGGAGCTGGGCGGGCCCCCGGTGCGGCTGCTGTGGGTGCGCTCCGACGGACCGACGCTGCGCGAACGTCTCACGGCACGTGGTCTCGCGCGTGACGCGGGCAAGCTCGCGGCGTTCGACGCCTACCTGCGGGCCATCCGGGTGGACGAGCCGCCGGCCGTGCCCCACCTGGAGATCGACAATCGCCGCGGCGCGCCGCCGATCGCGGACCAGCTGACGGCGGCGGGAATACCGCCGCGAGCGCGTTCAGCGGATCACGGGTTCACCCGGTAGTCGTCATCCCGCGTGTCCAAGATCGCCATGTGCCCCGGCAGGTGGCCGATCGCGTACTCGACCTTGCCGGCCATCACCGCCGCCTGGGGTGTCACGCCGCACGCCCAGAACACCGGCGTCTCCCCCGGCCGCACCTCGACGGGGTCGCCGAAGTCGGGCCTGGCCAGGTCCGCGATCCCGATCGCCGACGGGTCGCCCACGTGCACGGGCGTGCCGTGCACCATCGGATAGCGGCCGCTCACCTCGACGGCCGTCTTCACCAGGTGCTCGGGAACCGGCCGCATCGACACGACGAGCGGCCCGGACAGGCTGCCGACGGGCTCGCAGGCGACGCCGGTGACGTACATCGGCACGTTCGTCCCCAGCTCCAGGTGCCGCAGCGGCACCCCGGCGGCCAGCAGAGCCCGCTCGAAGGTGAAGCTGCAGCCGATGAGGACCGGCACCAGGTCGTCGCGCCACGCGGCCACCACGTCGCCCAGGTCGGCGACCGCCGCGCCGTCGCGGTAGAGCCGGTAGCCGGGCAGGTCGGTACGCAGGTCACCGGGGAACAGCCGGGTGGACCAGGCGCCCGGCTCCCCCACGTCGAGCACCGGGCACGCCCGCGGGTTGAGGTGGGCGAACAGCAGCAGATCGTAGCCGAGCCGCTCCGGCACGGCGATCAGGTTGGCCTGGGTCCAGCCCCGGCACCAGCCCGCGGTGGGCACCCGCTCGCCGGCGCGGAAACGCTCGCGCGCCTGCCCGGGGCTCAGGTCGGCGACGTCCACCTCTTGACGTTATGACCGCCGCGTGCCGAGGTCCATCACCGCGTCCGCTACGTGATGTTGCGAATCTGCGGGGTAGCGGGTGGCGGTGCGGCTAGATGTGAACCTCCTCGACTACGCTCTGATCGCCATCTACTTCGCCACCGTGCTCGGCATCGGCCTGGCCGCCCGCAAACACATCAGCTCCAGCCTCGACTTCTTCCTCGCCGGTCGCGGCTTACCCGCGTGGGTCACCGGCCTCGCGTTCCTCTCGGCCAACCTCGGCGCGATCGAGATCCTCGGCATGGCGGCCAACGGCGTCCAGTACGGCGCGATGACCGTGCACTACTACTGGATCGGCGCGGTCCCCGCCATGGTGTTCCTCGGCATCGTGATGATGCCCTTCTACTACCGCTCCAAGGTCCGCAGCGTGCCCGAGTTCCTGCGCAGGCGCTTCAACGGGGCCACGCAGCTGCTCAACGCGATCACGTTCGCGGTCGCGCAGATCCTCATCGCCGGGGTGAACCTGTACGCGCTGGCCATCGTCATGGAGGCGCTGCTCGGCTGGCCGCTGCCGGTCTCGGTGGTGGTGTCGGCGGTGATCGTGCTGGCGTACATCACGCTCGGCGGGCTCTCCTCGGCGATCTACAACGAGGTGCTGCAGTTCTTCGTGATCCTCGCCGGCCTGATCCCGCTGACCGTGCTCGGCCTCATCAAGGTGGGCGGCGTCTCCGGCCTGGCCGACAAGGTACGGCAGACCTCGCTCGGCGAGGGCGGCCTGCACACCTGGGCGGGCACGGCCGGCGAGAACCCGATGCAGGCCCACTGGATCGGCATCGTGTTCGGGCTCGGGTTCGTGTTGTCGTTCGGCTACTGGACCACCAACTTCGCCGAGGTGCAGCGCGCCCTGTCGGCCAGGAACACGAACGCGTCGCGGCTCACGCCGATCATCGCCGCGTACCCGAAGCTGCTCATCCCGCTCGTCACCGTCCTGCCCGGGATGATCGCGCTGGTGCTCTTCGACGGGTGGGGCCAGGGGCAGGACTACAACAACGCGATCCCCCTGCTCATGCGCGACCTGCTGCCGAACGGCGTGCTGGGCGTCGCGGTGACCGGGCTGCTGGCGTCGTTCATGGCCGGCATGGCCGCCAACATCAGCGGCTTCAACACCGTCTTCACCAACGACATCTGGCAGGCGCACGTGCGCAAGGACCGCGACGACGGCTACTACCTGCGGGTGGGCCGGATCGCGACGGTCGCGGGCGTGGCGCTGGGCGTCGGGACGGCGTTCATCGCGGCCGGTTACACCAACATCATGAACTACCTGCAGGCGCTGTTCTCCTTCTTCAACGCGCCGCTGTTCGCGACGTTCATCATCGGGCTGTTCTGGCGGCGGATGACGCCGTGGGCCGGCTTCTGGGGGCTGCTGGCCGGAACGGTGGCGGCCTTCGTGTCCTACGTCGCGTACAAGGCGGGGGTCCTGAACTTCGGCACCGAGCTGAACGCGAGCTTCTGGGGCGCGGGCGTGGCCTTCGTCGTGGACGTCATCGTGTCCGTGGCGGTCACGCTGGTCACCACGGCCAGGCCGACCGAGGAACTGCGCGGCCTCGTCTACGGGCTCACCGCCGTGGACGCGGAGGACGACGCGCTCGCCGGGGACGCCCGGTGGTACCGCTCGCCCGTGCTGCTCGGCACGGGCGCGATCGTACTGGCCGCTGTGATGTACGGAGTGATCCTGTGACGGACATCAGACTGGTGATCGGCGGGCTGTTCCTGCTGTACGGCGTGATCCTCATCGTCGCCGGGCTCGCCGGGGAGGCCGTGAACCTGTGGACGGGCCTGGCCATGGCCGTCTTCGGCGGCGCCTTCGTGGTGTGGTCGCGCGTCAGACGGATCTGACCGGCTCCCCGCCCCCGCGCCCCCGCCCGGGGGTGGACGGCCTTTTCCGGAGGGCGGGCGATCGCCGCCTTGGTTATCGCCCACCCGCGCCGCCGGATCCTGCGGTTCCCGGAAGGACGCCCGTCAGTACTCGACCTCGAACGTGTGCCGGCCCAGCGCGTACCCCTCGCCCTTGGGCACCACGTGGCCGTGCTCGATGAGCGTGGCCAGGCTCTCCCGCACGTCGTCCTCGTCCAGGTCCGTCGCCCGGACCAGCCCGTCGAGCCCCGCGCTCCCGTGCTCGACCGTCTGGGAGGCCACCGCCTCGTACACGTGGATGTCCACGTCCGACAGGGACTGGACATCGTGGCTCTCTGTCATCATCGTTGTCTCGCCCCCTCCCTCAGCCGCATCGGGTCGACCTCGCGCTCGGGGTGGCGCCGGAGGTATTCGGCCTCCAGCTCGTTGGTACGCGACGTGTGCGTCGTCAGAGCGTCGTCCGATCCGTGGAAGAACGTGTCGCTCCGCGTGGCGTGCAGTTGCCGCAGCTCACGCACCAGATCGTCGTCGCTGAGCTCGCCCGCGTCTATTCCCATCGTCGTCATGGGCTCCCACTACCCCAGAAGACCAGCAACAATATCTGTCACATTTCCTGACATTTAGGCATTGTTTGTAAGACATCGCCGCCTTACCTTCCCGTTATGGACCTCGAGCTCAGGCACCTCAGGATCGTGCGCGCGGTCGCGGACGCGGGAAGTGTGAGCAAGGCCGCGTCCCTGCTCGGGCTGGCACAACCGGCCCTCACTGCCCAGCTCAAGCGCATCGAGAGGGTGCTCGGCGGCACCCTGTTCGAGCGCGACCGCCGCGGCGCCCGGCCCACCCGGCTCGGCGAGCTGGTGCTCGCCAGGGCACGCGTACTGCTGCCCGCCGCCAAGGAACTCCAGGACGAAGCGCTGCGCTTCGCCCAGGCCCCCTCCCCCGGCTTCCGCATCGGCGCCACCAACGGCCCCATACTCGGGGGCCTGGTCGACCGCCTCGCCGCCGAACGCACGATCAGCACGTACACCTCCTGGTCGGCGCACGAGCTGAACAGCATGGCCGAGCTCGGCCGCCTCGACTACGTACTGACCGGCGCCTGCGGCGACTCGGGCACCCCCACCGGCTCGCTCCTGTGGGAAACGATCAGCGTCGACCCCGTCTTCTGCCTGGTGGCCGAGAACCATCCCGCCGCCAAGGAGAAAGAGATCGAACTGGCCGAACTCGCCGAGGAGCAGTGGGCGGTCACGCCGGGGGACGGCTGCTTCGCCGACTGCTTCGCCATGGCCTGCGCCAGGGCCGGGTTCACGCCTGGCACGATCTACGAGACGGACGTGCCGACGTGCACGCACCTGGCGCAGGTCGGCCGGGCCGCCGTACTGTGCCAGGCCACCCACCAGCCCGCCCAGGGCCTGGTCATGGTGCCGCTGGCCGGCGCGCCGCTGCGCTGGCGGCAACTCCTCGGCCGCCACCCCACCGCGCCCGACGCCGCCTGGGTGGTGGCACAGGCGAAACAGGCCCACATGGACGCCGTACGCAAGAGCCCGGTCTACAACGACTGGCTCGTACGCAATCCGGGATATGGAACCGCTCCATAACACTGCCTCCGGGGCAGACCGGCTCTCCCCCGCTCCGTGCTCCGCCGTCGCCGTCAGCGCGCCCCCCGACAGCGAGGAGATCCCCCTGCCCAGAGCGTCCGCGCTGATCGCCGTCGCGACCGGCGACCTTGCCGTGCCCGCGACCCACCTCCGCCGCCCGTTCCGGCGTGGTCGACACCATCCGAGCGCGACTACGGGGGCCCGCAAGGAACCGGCGATCAACCACCTCGCCGACGAGTCCCACACCGACGCCGCGGCGCTCACCCGCGCACGAAACTCGGCGACGACTACGCCGGCGTCCGGTAGGCGCGGCCGGCAGAGCCCCGGACGGACGCACATCGCGGCTCGCACAGGGACACCCCGCTGACCACCGTCAAGGACGGCCTCGACGAGGGACACACCATCCGCCGCCGCTCAGCGCCTGGGCCGCCTCACGCACAACCGCCGCGCGCTCAGACCAGCAGGAACTCCCATCCCGGCTGCCACTCGAACGATCTGACAAGTTCCTCCAGCGGCCGACCGTGCAGCAGGTTCTGCAGCGCCCATAAGTTCGCGGTGTGCGCCACCACCAGCACCGTCCGCCCCTGCCGCTCCCCCATCACATCCCGCAGGAACGCCGCCGTCTCGGCGACCACCTGCCGGTAGCTCTGCCCTCCCGGCCACGGGGTGTCGACGTACCTGCTCCGCAACGCCGCGACCTCACTCACCGGCCGCCCGTTGTGAATCCCGTAGTCGCACTCCCTGAGCCGCCGGTCCAGCTTGATCTCCTTGCCGGTCCCACCGAAGGCGATCTCGGCCGTCTGCACGGACCGCCGCAGGTCGGATGAGTAAACGACATCGACCTTCCGCCGCCGCGCCCCCAACTCCACCGCTTGGGCACGCCCGAGGGAGGACAACTCACCCGGCAACCATCCGGTGGCGATGCCCGTCTCGTTGTGCACGGTGGTGGAGTGCGCCTCGTAGATCAGTTTGACAGCCACGCCCAGACGGTACCGGCCTTACCTGCGTACCCGCTGGGAAGACCCGGCCTCCACCCGCCGTCACAGCGCTCTGCAGACCCGGCCGGACCCGAAAATGATCGTCTCAGGCTCCACCAACTCGTTCGGGCGTGGAATGATGTGTGCGGAGGTCTACCTCCCGTCCGGCCGGGCACCACAATCGGTTCCCATGCTCTAGCCTTGGCATGCGCGGGGCAGGAGCATGATCGTTGTGACGCCCACCGCACGTCACACAACTGAATCCAGGGGCGGTAGCTCAGCCGGTCAGAGCATCGGACTCATAATCCGTGGGTCGTGGGTTCAAGTCCCACCCGCCCTACTCTTCAATACCGCATTCGACCTGGGGTTTCTCGGCCCCGGTCAATCTTGAGCCTCGTTGTTGATCATGGCTGGTTGCTCGCCCTGGCCCGTGAGCTCCGCTCGGCCAGGGTCGCGGTCACACTCGTGGTGCACGAGCACAAGCGGCTCGGCCGCGGCCTGGCCCCGGCGACGGCGGCAGCGGCGTCGCGTGCCGGGCCCGCCGCCCAGGCCCGGCCCGCGATCGGCGGGTGTGCGTAACTCCGGATCGGCCCGCAGCTGCGGCACCAGCGTGAAGCGTGGCGTGTGGTACTTCGGCGCGACCTTCCCGCCTCGCGTCCGGCAGGCGCTGCCCGCCGGCGCCTGGCACGTCGGACAGTCGAACGCCTCAACTGCGGCCGCGGGGTCATCAAGATCGCTAATGTCGCAAAACCTATCGTGACCGCGTTGTGAGAACACGGTTTTGCGAGAGGTTATGAGAACGACGGCCAGGGACAAACCGGACCCCGCCGGAAGGCTGGCCAGGGTCTGTCAGAACTCCTCATTTCTGAGAACAAACAGAGCCACCGTGGCTACGCAGAGCCAGATTGCGTTCGCAGCGACTCGAGCAGCGGTGCCGATGTCCAGTCGCCGGTCCGACGGGTTGGTGATGGTCAAGGGCTGTGGCGCTTCACCAGGTGATCGGTTGGCTGGTGAGCAGGGGCCGGACCTTGGCGAGCATCAGGTCGAGGAATTGGTCGGGGTGGCGGAAGGAGGCGAAGTGGCTCGCGTCCTGGATGAGGGCGAAGTCCTTGACCGGGGCGGTGACGTCGTTGAAGAACCGCCGGACCGGCTCGGGCGGAGTGATCACATCGCGCTCGCCCTGGAAGATGAAGAACGGGATGGCGAACGTGGTGCCTTCGGCCCATTCGTCGATGGTCGCGGACTCGGGCGCGACGCGCTGGGAGAAGCTCATGGCCTTGGTGTAGGCGGGCAGCTCGCGTAGGGAGTGCAGGGGTGAGGACAGCAGGGAGCCGGCCACGACGGTCTTGATGGTGTCGAAGGTGAGCGGGTCGGAGCCGACGGTGTGCTTGTTGTACTGTGACCAGTCCTCGACGCTCCAGGCCGACTTGTCCGGGCCCATCGCGGTGACGGCGGCCAGTTCCTTGCGCTTGCCGGTCGGGCGGAGCCGGTCCAGCAGCGCGTGGTAGGCGGTGTGGTCGCGGCCGCCGGCGTTGATGTTCTGGTCGGTGCCGACGTAGGCGGAGTACAGCTCCGGGTGGTTGCGGGCCAGGCGCAGCCCGATGAAGGAGCCGAAGGAGCAGCCGAGCAGCACGACTTTGTCGACGCCGAGGCGGGCACGGATGTGCTGGGTGACCTCCAGGGCGTCGCGCTCGAGTCGCTGCAGGCTCAGGTCGCCCTGTCCGTCGGGGCCGCCGCGAGCGAAGGTCTTGCCGGCGCCGCGCATGTCCCACCGCACGACGGTGAAGTGCCGCTCCCAGGCGCGGGTGCGCGAGGCGAAGATCAGGTTGGTGGCGCCGGGGCCGCCGTGGAGTTCCAGGATCACCGGGTTGCGGTGGTCTTCGCCGCGGATGGAGATCCATTGGTCGATGCCGCCGATGCGGGCGAAGCCGGACTCCTCGACGCCGTACGGGCTGGTGATGCGCAGTCGTTGGGCGTGGGCGGTGCGCCTGAGCCGACGGTAGCCGAACAGGCCCGCGGCGGGGACGGCGATGAGCGCGCTTGCGGTTGCGGCGACGGCGATGCTGAGCATCTGTTACCCCTCTAAACTGTTTATGTTCTAAACAAGTATGTTTACGCTATATACAGTTGTGGGAGGGTGTCAACCGACGCCCGCGAACGACCTCACCAAGAGGAGCGACCATGGCCAGGGCAGCCAAGCCGCGCGAGAACAAGGACAAGAAGGCGCGCGACCTGCCGACGGGCATCGCGCTGCTGTGGGGCGAACAGGACCAACCCGCCCGCGGACCCAAGCCCAGCCTCACCCCCCAGCGCATCGCCCAGGCCGCCGTGACCCTCGCCGACGCCGAAGGGCTGGAGACCGTCTCGATGAACAGGGTCGCCGCCGAATTCGGCGTCTCGGCCATGGCCCTGTACCGCTACGTGCCCGGCAAGACCGAACTCGTCGAGTTGATGGTCGAAGCCGTCCTCTCCGAACCTCCCGACCTGTCGGCCGCCAGCTCCGACTGGCGAGCTCGGCTTTCCACGTGGGCCCACCGCCAGTGGGCGGTCTACCAGGCCCACCCCTGGCTGCTGGCCGCCACCGCCATGCGCCGGCAGATCATGGGCCCCCACCAGCTCGCCTGGATGGACGCCGCCCTCGCCGCCCTGGAACCGACCGGCCTGACCGCCGACCAACGCCACCACGTCTTCCTTCTGATCGCCGGTCAGGTACGCAACCTCGCCCAGCAACGAGCCGACATCAACGAGGACCACAACCGCGAATGGGGCCGCCTGACCAGCGAACTACTCAACCGCCACAGCGATCGCTTCCCCGCCCTGACCAAGGCGATCGCCGACGGCGCATTCACCTCCACCGAGCTCGATCCACTCGACTTCGGTCTTGATCGCATCCTCGACGGCGTCCAGGTGCTGATCGACCGTGCCTAGCGAGCATCACCCCCCTACGATCGTTGACCTGCTGACGCAGCTGCGACGCAGGTCAACGACGGCATCCGTCGGCGGCCCGAGTCGACCGACAAGGACTCGCGCAGACCAACGTGATTTGGGCTCATCGGCGTGACTCTTGGTCCCTGTAGCGCCAAGATCCGGTCCGATCCTCCCCGGAGGCCGATCCGGCGCCGCCCCCGCCGCACCGAGCTCCCCGCCTGACCGCCTCAGCAGCCGGCCCCCTGCCGCAGGTCGTCGAGGCCGAGCGACGGAGGGCGACATTTGTCCAATCCAGGGGCGCGTACCGGCGGCGACAGTGGGCTCATGACTGTTCCACGCCGTAGGGCGGACTGAATGACCAAGAGGGCTGCCACGCGGATTCTCGTCTCAGGCGCCAGCGTCGCCGGTCCGGTGCTGGCCTACTGGCTCACGAGACACGGCTTCGAGGTCACCGTCGTGGAGCGCGCCCCCGGGCTGCGCAGGACGGGCGGGCACGCGGTCGACCTCTTCCGGCCCGCGATGGACATCTCGGAGAAGATGGGCCTGCTCCCGCGCGTCGAGGAGCGGGCCACCGGCACCGACCGGATGACCCTCCACCGGGAGGGCACACGGCGTCCCGTCCGGGTCGACCTGTCCAAGACCTTCGGCGCCGCCTCCGGCCGGCACGTCGAGATCATGCGCGACGACCTGAGCGAGATCTACTACGACGCCACGCGCGACGACGTGGAGTACGTCTTCGGCGACTCGATCACCGAGATCTCGTCCGACGGCGAGGTGCGGTTCGACAATGCCGCGCCGCGCCGCTTCGACCTCGTCGTCGGCGCGGACGGGCTGCACTCCAACGTGCGCCGCCTCGTCTTCGGCGAAGAGTCCCGCTTCAGCGCGTTCATCGGCGCCTACCTTGGGGTGCTGACCCTGCCGGACGTCTCCTGGCTCGACGGCGAGCTGCTCATGCACGTCGGCGTCGGCCGCACCGCCGGCATGTACGGCGCACGGCACCTCGGCGAGGCGCGGGCACTGCTCCTGTTCCGGAGCGAGCGCGAACTCGGCTACCACCACCACGACGTGCCCCGGCAGAAGGACCTGCTGCGCGGTGCGTTCGAGGGCATGCACCCCGAGGTGGACCGCTGGCTGGACGAGCTGGACCGCACCCCGGCGTTCTACTTCGACTCGATCACCCAGCTCCGCATGGACACCTGGTCGCGGGGGAGGGTGACGCTCGTCGGCGACGCCGGCTACTGCCCGGGCCCGGCCGTCGGCGGCAGCACCAGCCTGGCCGTCGTCGGCGCGTACGTCCTCGCCGGGGAACTGGCGCGGGCGGGCGGCGACCATGAGCGCGCCTTCCCCGCCTACGAGCGCGCGATGGCCGAGCACGTGCGCGCCGGCCGCGCGGCCGCGCTCAGCGCGGCGAAGACCCTGATCCCCACCTCGCGCCTGGGCGTGTCGGGACTGGCCCAGGGCGCCCGCCTGATGTCCGCCCTGCCCGCGGGGCTCTGCCGCGCCCTCCTCCGTCTCACCACCAAGAGCGCACGCGCCCACAACTCCATGACCGTCGGCGACTACCCGGCACGCCGGTGACGGCCGCCCCTGTGGCAGGGGCGGCCGTCAATGGACGGTCAGGAGCTGGGGCAGGTGTCGCGGTATTCCTCGATGGCGAGGCCGCTGGGCGCCGGGCAGAGGAATTGCTCGTAGCGGGTGTCCTCGTCGACGAACCGCTTGAGCCAGGACACCATCGACTTGGCCATCGTGG